>JAWOBS010000004.1:0-4007 GCA_046484145.1 Bacteroidales bacterium | reverse complement strand
TTCAGACTTTAGAAACCTGTTAACGCTAAATTACAATGTCAATTCAAAGCACAAAAAGAATCCACAGCAGTTATGGCCTTTGAATATTGACAGCGAATTTAAAAAGCAATATTCTGAAGATGAACTGAAAAAGCGGAATGATAAGATTCGGGAATTGATTAAAAATAAGAAGAAATGAAGCTTGCAGACCTTTGGATTAAGTTGGGATTAAAAGACCGTCAGTTCAAACAAGGAATGGACGGGGCGCAGAAGCGAACAAACAAGTTCGGCGCTGCCATGAAAAGAGTTGGCGGAATGATTGCCGGTGTATTTGCTGTTAGTGCCATAAAAAGGTTTATCACAAGTTCCGTAAAAGCCTATGACATTCAAATTCAAGCAGAACGAAAACTTGCAGCCGCGATAAAAGCCGGCGGAGGCGAAGTTAAAAGAACCCTTAAAGAATATAAACGTTTTGCATCTCAACTACAAAATATTTCAACGGTAGGAGATGAGGCTACTTTAGGAATGTTGTCGGTTGCTCAATCAATGGGTGTTACAGGTGACGCTGCTAAATTAGCCGTAAAAGAAGCCATTGCGCTTTCTAAGGCAATGGGAATGAATGAGCAATCTGCAATAAGATATACAGCCGCTTTAGAATCCGGCAATTCTACAATGCTTGCAAGGTATCTTCCAACATTGCGTTCAATTGAAGGAAATGCAGAAAGGGCAGCTAAAGCTCACGAACTTTTGGGCAATATGTTTTCTCAGGTTACCGAAGAAGCCAACTCAGGATTAGGCCCAGTAAGACAATTAGAGAATGCAATCGGTGATTTAAAAGAAACTATCGGTTTATTAATAGTCGAGGGCGGTGGTTTTATTGATTGGGTGAAAGGTTCTATTGATGAAATAAAAACATGGAATACCATAATTTCAGATGATAGTATTTCTGCTTTAAGGAAATGGATTCTTTTTTTAACTGGTAGCAAAAAGAAATGGAAAGAATTTGCAAATGATATAAAAAATAGTGCAATAGATATTTCTGAATCCATTTATAAAACCGGTATGGATTTAGATGATTCTAATAAAAAGCAGGAAAAATCTACACAAACGGTAATTGAAAGGATAAGGGAACTCCAAACACAAATATCGGAAACTAAAAAATTAATGGTTCCCGGTGCTGAAATTTCTATATTCAAACAAGCTCTAAAAGATGTTGAGGAATTAGAGGCTGAATTGAGGAAATTACAGGATGCATTACCTAAGTCGTTAACTCCGAGAGTTGACAACATGCAACCCATGACCGGACAAGCCGGAACGCCACAGATGGGAGAAACAAGCGCCCCTGTTCCGAGTGGGTTGGATGATATGTCAGGATTTTTAGAACAGAATGCAGAACGTACAAGGCAATACATGGCAGAAGCTAACGAAGATTGGGCGACTTTCGGAGAACAGTTAAGCGAAACAATACAATCCGGCGCAGTTGATGCAATTGCTGAATTTTCAACATTGATAGGAGAGTTATTCACAGGAGACGTAAACGGTGAATCATTTTTCAATAGAATATTAGGGCAAATGGGGAGATTTCTTTCTACTTTGGGTAAAATGATAATTGCATACGGTGTGGCAATGGAAGCATTTCAAACATCTTTACAAAACATATTTAGCGGAGTTGGGGCGTTAGGGGTTATTGCCGCTGGTGCTGCTTTAGTTGCTATTGGGGGTGGCATTGCTTCTTATGCGAGTAGTGCCGGTTCGAGTGGTGGTGCATCCGGTTCAACAGGGGCGCAAAGAATATTTGACGCTTCAAATTTCCCTACAGGTAAAGACGGAATGAATATCGAAGTTTCAGGAGTTTTACAAGGCGACAATTTACTTATATCTAATCAAAGAAGCGCATACCGTAGGAGGGTAGTAGGGTAATGGCATACGGATTAAAATATTACGGAACTTTTAAAAATTACTTTGACGAAACAATTACTATTAATATTTATGGCCGTGATTATTCAGGTGCGAGTGAAGAGGTTTTATTTTTAGAGGGTTCCGAATGTATAGTAAGCTATCCTGGCGACGACACTAATATTTATAATCCAATTTTTGGAAGTCAGGCAAAAGTTACAATGATTTCAGAAACGGATTTTCAATTTATTGATTTGCATAGTTCAGATTCAAGGGGCTATCGTCTGGATGTTTTAAAAGCAGGTAGTTTGGATTGGCGTGGTTGGGTTATTCCAGATTTGTTTAGCGAGCCATATGTTGCGCCGCCTTACCCTGTTACAATTACTGCCCGATGTGGTTTAGGTGAATTAAAAGACCGTGAAATTCCCGAAACAATGACCAAACTGTTAACCACTTCTGATTTGGTTATTGATGTTGACAGTTTTGTTAACCTATACACAATTATCGGAAATGGATTATTAGGCATTGAAACTGATTTGCCTTTAAATGATTGCATAAACGTTCATCATGTTTTATCAGCAACAACAAATGATAGTGCAATTTATGATACATACATTGACCTAAAAAGTTACGAGGGATTGACTTATTACGAAGCTATTTCAGATATATTAAAGACTTTTGGAGCAAGGTTATATCAACAAAACGGTGAATGGTGGATAGTTAGGGTTAAGGAATTTGAGCAAACAATCAGCGCCCGGAAGTGGACTATAAACAGGCCGAATAATAATAGTTTTGTTTTAAGCGAAACGAAATTAACTACTTTTCAAATAGGACGTCCGGTTGAATCTGACATAGTAAACAATTCACCTTCGTTGGATATATTGCCGGCATGGAAAAAATTTAGTATTGTTCAGAACGTAAAACGCAAAGGCAGTTTATTGAAGAACAGTGATTTTTCAAAATGGGAAGGGCTATATGAAGACAACAGAGAAGAACCCGTTGATTTTAAAATAAAGGAATGGATTGAATCGGACGAAGATTTATTGAGTTTGTTTTTTGATGAGAGCGGTGAAAAGTTTGGAATATTTGCAGATTTTACGGACATAAATTCACCGTTACCAACACCGCGCGGATATATTTCGCAAACAGTTCAAAATATAGATATATCAACAACACAAAGGGCAAGGTTTAATTTTACTTTTAAGGCCATACGAACATCTATTTCGGGTTCTGTTACTAATTTTTCTATAAAAATTCAAACAAATGGATTGCCTTACAATTATTATTTAAAGTTAAATGATGACAATGAGCTGGAATGGACGACAACGGAATTTCAATCATTTGTAAGAGTTGAAGATATCCCTGTTGGCAGTCCATCAAAGCCAACATCTTTTGAAACTGTACAAATAACAACGCCGGGACTTATAAGTGTAGGTTCGTTAACAGTGACAATTTATGGAGCATTAAATGCAAGGCTTTGCATAAAAGAAGCAAGCTGTAAAATATTAGACCGTAATGAAGTCGAATATCCAGATTTGAAAATAAACACAGAAGTTGTAAACGAAAACAATATTTATATTCCTGATGACTTAGAAGTTATCGGGGGAGACTTGCAAGACATCCCAAACAATAGGCATATCTGGCAAAATTATTACGCAGAATCGGACGGAGACCCAACAGTAGATTGGAATGAAATAGGAGAAACAGATGAAAATACTTTGTTAAAAATTTTAGCAAATGATTATAAAAGCCGTGTTTTCCAACCTCAGTTTAAACTATCACTTCCAATATTAAGCCAAAACATTCAGTTTGATAGTAGCATTGTGGATTATCAAATTTTACCTAAAAAATATATTTGTAATTCGGCTGAAATAAACTATCGTACGAATATTTTTGACGGTGTATTTATAGAGTTTGCCGATTGGGAAGGCGCTCCGTGGATATTAGCAGACGGCACATGGAATGACGACGGCATTTGGGTTGACTCAGAAACTTGGAATGATACTGACCCAACACCATAGACTTATAGATAAAATTTATTAAATTTGTGATATATGGCATTTTCAACTATAACAGACGGACAAGGCGGAGAAAGCGTAAGAACAGGGCTTAACTCCGTGATAACCTACCTC
>JAWOBS010000130.1:0-5245 GCA_046484145.1 Bacteroidales bacterium | reverse complement strand
CCCGAGTTATCTATTATCTCTTTTGCTTCTTCAGCGTTTGTGCCCTGCAATCTGACAATTATAGGAATTTTAATTTTTCCAATATTATTATATGCGTCAACAATGCCATTTGCAACACGGTCACACCTTACAATACCTCCAAAGATATTGACAAGTATAGCTTTTACATTGGGATCTTTTAAAATAATTCTAAATGCTTCTTCAACTCTTTTTGCATTTGCAGAGCCTCCAACATCGAGGAAATTTGCCGGTTCACCACCTGACAGCTTAATAATATCCATAGTTGCCATGGCTAAACCTGCTCCATTTACCATACATCCAACATTTCCATCCAGCTTAACATAGTTAAGGTCAAATTCCCCTGCTTCAACTTCCATAGGGTCTTCTTCATGTATATCGCGCATCTCCGCAATATCCTGGTGCCTGAACAAAGCATTACTGTCAATTGTCATCTTTGTATCTGCAGCTAAAACCTTTCCATCGGCAGCTTTAAAAAGAGGGTTGATTTCTACCAAGCTTGCATCTATATTTACAAAAGCATTATATATAAGGCCAACAAATTTCACCATATTTTTAAACGCATCACCTTTTAAGCCATAGTTAAAAGCTATTCTTCGACATTGAAACGGCAATATGCCTACCTTAGGGTCTATTTCTTCTGTATAAATATCTTCCGGAGTTTCGGCTGCAACCTCTTCTATATTCATTCCACCTTTCGGTGAGTACATTATCATATAGCGTGAAGTAGCACGGTTTAATAAAATGCTGAAGTATAATTCTTCGGGCTTTTCCGGGCCTTCATAATATATGTTTTCTTCAATAAGAAGCTTTCTTACTTTTTTTCCCTCGGAGCTTGTCTGGGGCGTTACAAGCTGCATACCCAGTATTTCATTTGCATATTTTTTTACCTCATCCAGGGATTTAGCAATTTTCACACCGCCTCCTTTACCTCTTCCTCCGGCATGTATTTGGGCTTTTACAGCAAACACTTCATTGCCTGTTTGATCATATAGTTTCTTTGATGCTTTTTCGGCATCTTCTAATGTTTCAACCATAATACCTTCAGGTATAGGTACGTTATATTTCTTTAATAAGGATTTTCCTTGATACTCGTGTAAATTCATGCGTTTGTTGATTGTTTTACATTTACTGGTAAATTTTATATCCACAAAAATACAAATTTACTTATCATTAGATGCTTGTTAATGCTTTATATTTTGAATATTTTAAATTAAATATGTGTTTAATAAAATATTCGTCATTTACTTGCGTTATGATTATAAATATAATTGTTAAAATAAAAAATGCCTATGGATCAACTTTATACTATTGGAAAAAATGATTTACAATATTTTTTAAATGAATTATCGGGTATTATGCCAAAGCTCAAGGAAAAATATGAGAAAACTCTTAGGGAGCAAGCTATGGAAGATAAATCAAATATTCCCGGCAAGAATATTCTTGATAATATTATGAATTATAGTAGGTCATTAGAAGTTATTAAGAAAAAAAATGATAAGCCAGTTTTTCTTATAAGAAATTAACATTGAATAGCGAATTGGCCGCATTTGTTTTTTTTATTTAAAATAAATGTTATATTTGTGTATGATAATTTCATAGCATTTGTCAAATTGATTATTAGGTTATTAATTTAATTAAATGCTAGATTTTTGTCAGTATAGTTAATTTATATAGAAAATATTGTATCACAAAAATAAGAGACCAATGAAAAAAGGAATTGCAATTATTGCTATTACAATGTTATTTGTGGCTACCCTTTTTAGCAGTTGCCAATCAAAAGAATTATGCCCTGCTTATACAGATAGCCAACAAGAAATAGAAAGTAACGAGGAAGCAGGGGTTTAGGCTTCGCGTTTATTTTCTTGTAAATAGCATATATTAAGTTCATATAGCTTGCTCTGAATAATATTTTTAGGGTAAGCTTTTTATTTGCATTTATAATATCTAATTTTGAAAAAAAATCAAATTGAGTTCAAAAGATAATCATAAGCATTTACCAAAACCTTCCTGGTTAAAAAGCAAGCTTCCTGATGCCTTTGAATATAACAGGATGAAGGATCTTTTGTCAAAAAAGCATTTACATACAATTTGTGAAAGTGGTTCCTGTCCTAACATGGGTGAGTGCTGGTCTGCCGGTACTGCTACCTTCATGATACTGGGAGATATTTGTACACGCAGTTGTCGTTTTTGTAATGTAAAAACCGGAAAACCTAATGCGCCGGATGAACTGGAGCCTTTAAAAATTGCTGAAGCAGTTATACAGATGAAGTTAAAACATGTTGTGCTGACATCTGTTGACAGAGATGACTTGCCTGATTATGGTGCTGAACATTGGAAGAAAACAATAAGCATTATAAAAATAGTTTCTCCGGAAACAACAATTGAAGCTCTTATTCCCGATATGCAAGGTAGTGTTATTGATTTGGAAACTATTATATCTGCCGACCCGGAGATAATAAGCCATAACCTGGAAACAGTCAGGCGATTAACAAAAGAAGTCAGAGTGTTTGCTAATTATGATACCAGCCTTGAAGTAATAGATTTTCTTTCATCATCCGGAGTAACAACTAAATCAGGTATTATGCTTGGATTAGGAGAGACTGATGATGAAGTATACAAGACTATGGATGATTTAAAAAAGGCTGACTGTGAGATTCTTACTTTGGGCCAATATTTACAACCATCATACAAGCATCTGCCTGTGGAAAGATATGTAGAACCGGAGCAATTTGAGCATTTCAAAAAAATTGCACTGAAAAAAGGATTCAAATACGTTGAGAGTGCTCCATTGGTTAGGTCATCATACAGGGCAGAAAGACACATTAAATGATATAATCAATTGCTTTTTTAATGTGATGTTTTTTAAAACCGGAATTATCAAAAACAAGTGAATTATGCGCATAATAATTGGGATTGTCGTTTTTATATTCACTTCCTGCTTGTCGGGCAATAATTCAAATAATGAATTTTTAAAAGAGCAAGCAGAGAATAATTCCATTCCAGGGGCTTGGCAAACACAAATGTACTTTTCGTTGCTTAAAGACAAACGTATTGCATTTGTTGGGAATCACACTTCCACAATAAAAAATACCCATGTAATAGACACATTACTTAACAGCGGTTTTAATGTAGTTAAGGTTTTTAGCCCCGAACATGGTTTCCGTGGAGAAGCTGCTGCCGGTGAACATATATCTGACAACAGGGATCCTAAAACAAATTTGCCAATCATAAGTCTGTATGGGTCAAACAGAAGGCCGAACCCTTTCCATTTAAATGATGTAGATGTTATTTTATTTGACATTCAGGATGTTGGCACTAGGTTTTACACCTACATATCAACAATGACTTACGTTATGGATGAAGCGGCCAAACAAAATATTCCAATGATAATTCTTGACAGGCCTAATCCCTTAGGCCACTTTGTAGATGGCCCTGTTCTTGAAATTGAATACTCATCTTTTGTGGGTTTACATCCCGTGCCTATCGTGCACGGAATGACAATAGGAGAGTATGCTTTAATGGTTAATGGCATGGGATGGTTAGAAAATGATTTGACTTGTAATTTGACTGTGATTAGCGTAGCAAATTATGATCATAAAACTTATTATGAGCCACCAATTGCTCCATCTCCAAACTTGCCAAATATTAGAAGTATTTATCTCTATCCTTCTTTGTGCTTATTTGAAGGCACTCCTGTGAGCATAGGCAGAGGTACTGATTATCCTTTCCAGGTTTATGGGCATTCCGCTTTTGATAATTCAGATTATTCATTTTCATTTGTTCCACTGAGTAAAAAGGAAGCACCAAATCCTCCGGAGGTGAATAAAGTATGCTATGGAAGAGACCTTAGAGGTTTAGATATTAATAAACTCAGAAAAGATACATTGATAAATCTGGAATATATTATAGAAGCATACAATAGATATCCTGAAAAAGAAGATTTCTTTAATAGCTATTTCAATCTTTTAGCAGGTAATTCAAAACTTCAGGAACAAATTATTTCAGGTTTGAGTGCCGCGGAAATAAGGAACTCATGGAAAAAAAAGCTCATTAAGTTTAAAGAAATCCGCAGAGAATTCCTTCTATATGATGATTTTTAATTGAATATATTTAAACTAATGATAGAAGGCTTAAAAGATAATCAGCTTGTCTCAGTGTGGAAATGGTTCTATAATTCTCTTAAAGAAGATTATCCTGAAAATGAACTTTCCTCAATTAGAAATATCTTTTTTGAGCATTATTTTAATATAAAGCAAACAGATATAGTTCTAAAAAAGGACTTACTGTTTTCGGAGTCGGATATTGTTACAGTTATTAAAGGTATAAAGAAGCTGAAGAATAACGTCCCATTGCAATATATCACAGGGAAGGCGTATTTTTTGGATTATACATTTAATGTTAATGAAAACACATTAATTCCACGAAAAGAAACTGAAGAATTAGTCTTAATGGCATCAGATGTGATTTCAAGAAAATACCCTTATTTAAAGCAAGTTAAAATATTAGACATAGGAACAGGTAGTGGTTGTATAGCTGTGAGCATTGCAAACAGAATAAAGAATTCTTATGTTACTGCTGTTGATATAAGTGATAAAACTCTTGAGGTAGCAAAGTCAAATGCTGATTTAATTGGAGTTAAGGTAAATTTTTTGAAATATAATATTTTTGATGAGCTTAAGGCTCATAATATTCACTACGATGTTATTATCAGTAATCCACCATATGTAAGAGAATTAGAAAAGGCGCACATGCATAATAATGTGCTGGATTATGAGCCGGAAATTGCATTATTTGTCGATGATAGCGACCCATTGCTATATTATCGTGAAATATGTAAAAAAGCTCAACAAGGATTATTAGTTGAAAATGGGATGCTTTTCTTTGAAATAAATGAATATTTGTCAGATGAAACAGCTTCTCTTATAAGGAAATATGGTTTTGACAGCATTGAAATACATGAAGATATAAATGGCAAAAAACGCTTTATATCAGCTTTGCTTAGTAAACTTTAAGCATTAATTCTAAGATAAATGCTTTTTTAATGTTTTAACAAAATCATCAATATCTTCCTTAGTAGTATTATAATGTGTCATCCAGCGCACTTCAGATCTTTCAGCATCCCAAACATAAAAGAAATATTCATTTTGCAATGGTTCTATTATCTCTTTAGGAACAACTGCAAAAATTGCGTTAGTTTCTACCTCTTGTGTAATTAATACTTCGG
>JAWOBS010000248.1:0-3755 GCA_046484145.1 Bacteroidales bacterium | reverse complement strand
GTCGGGTGAAAAACTTTACGAGGAACTGCTGCTGGACGGAGAAGATATAAGGCAGACAGAGCACCGCAAGATATTTATTGGATCTTTAAAACTGCTATTTCAAACAAACCTTCTCTAACACCATAAGTTCCAAAACCTCTTACAACACTGATTCCATAACCATTCTTAAAATACCATTGTTTGCGATATTCTTCAGCTGAACTTTTTCCAATAATCTTATTAACATTATCCATAATTTCTTGTTCTTCTTTGCTTCTGTCAAAACTGCCAATGCATTTCTTATCAAACACTCTCTCAAAAACTTCTTTCATTTTTCATCACATTCCTTGTTCCTTCTTTTTTTCATAATCATCATTCACTTTCTCAGCTTTATCATTCTCCTCCTTTCTTTTTCTCTTAACATCACGAGCCAAAACAATACAATCATCACAAAAATAATAAGTTTTTTCATTGAATTTTAACTCATGAAGATTACCGGAAATACCGGAAGATTTACCGCATTTTGCACATTCATTTTGGGACGTTTGGGGCGACTTTTCAGAAAACATATATATGAATCTATTACCCTTATTTATCCTACCTTTTATCCTACTCTCATTCTTCTTTATGGTTTTTAGAAAGTCGTCCCAATCGTCCCTATCTATGCTATTAAAACGTATAGACACATTCAACCATTGACGGTCATCACCACTATGAGTATCCGTAATATAAGGTAATACTTTTTTCAAACGAATCGTTAACTTCCTCTTACCAAAACAAGAAAAATTATGCTCAGAACAATAAAAACGATAAAAATTATACAACTTATCCTTACTAATACGATGGCCCATACTTTTTTCAAGACAATCATTCACAAAAGCAATCAAAGGCGTTGACTCCCTCTGCATAATATCCTTAACCTCATCAACATTATGATGATAACTGAACTTATTATTCTTCAACAATCTTTCCAAACCTTTCAAACCCCAATTCAACAAACCACTCAATTCCTCATCACTTGTTAACTCATCAATCAGAAAAGGATTCTTCTCACTTTCACTGATTTGATTATCAACAGGTATTGGCATCCAACGCTTATAATATGCTTCATCCTGTGTTTCTTCATTCCCAGGAATAGTATTGCACGTGAAAGTGTGCTTAGCATAGTTAATGAAGTCAAAATTATCTCCGAATTTATACTCTGCACTAATATATGAATCTCCTACTGCTGGTTTGAATTGTCCAACGCTTATATTCGTCTCGCGTAAATCGTCGAATGTATTGCTTAATTTTTGGTGTAATTGTGTCATGTCAAAAGTTTTTCCTCTGCAAATCCTGTGTAAGCTTATATTAGCGCAGTTTTCTCTTCCTATGAATTTTTTTAACAAGTTCATGAAAACGCTTTTACCTGTGTCTGGCGGTCCGTATAGGATTATTGCTTTTTTGTATAAGTATTTGTTGTATAATTGGAATCCTATCCATTCTTGTATTGTTTTCAAATCTTCTTTGTAGAATGTTTCTTTGAAAAATTTGATTATTCTCGGGCATTCCGCGTTTTCATCGTATTTGATAGGTATTCTTGTTTTGAAGTAGTAGTCCGGGTTGAATGCTTCTAATTTTTGAGTTTTCAAATCTAATACTCCGTTTTTCAGCAGCACTTTTCCTTCAGGTATTGTTTCAAATTCTTCTTTGCTTATTTGTGTTCTTCTTTGGATTTTTCCTATTACTTCGCTTACTTTGTGGTTTGTGCTTTTTTGTTTGAGTGTTTGTTCTATGTATGGTTCTATTATTTTTCTTGCATTTTTTTCATACTTGCCGTTTTTGTATATGTACATTGTTTTATTGTTTGTTTCGTATATTGTTTTGATTTTGTAGTTTTGTATTATTGTTTTCGCGAGGAGTGTGAGGTCTTCTTCTTCGTATATTTTTTTAAGTGTGTTTTTGTTGATTTTTTTTCTGAAGCTTTTGTATATTTCTTCTCTTTCTTTGTCTGTCATTCTGCGTTAACCTCTATTTTTGTAGTGTGAAAAACTGGCAAAGATATTGATGAAAAAACTCCAGAATTGATTTTTTTGGAATGATATATATCTTTGCCAGTTCTCTCGAAGGGTGAGAGTAGAATTTTGTTTTTCTGTAGGTTTTTCATCAAACATTTCATAATAAGAGATTATTTATAAATGTTGTTATGTCAAAAGTATTACACCATAATAAAAAAGATTTTGTTAACAAGTGTTAACAAACATTTATAAACTTGTGTGCTTGTTCTGAAAAAACAAGATTCAGATTAATGGAGGTGAAAAAGTATAGAAAAATTAAAAACTAAAACAGTCAACAGGAAAGGACAGGGAATGAGCTTAGGTTCATTACCAAGAATTTTCATGACATTCGCAGTTATAGCAATATTCGCTGTAGTAGTATTAGAAATCGTTTCAGACACACAATCTGACTACTCCAACACATCAGATGAATACTACGCTCTTGGAAACATTACAGAGGGTATAAGTAACATAACTGAGAGGATGGGACTATTAGGAACAATAATCGTATTAGCGGTTATAATTGCTGTAGTCGTTGGCGCTTTAGGTTTTGCAATGAGATGATATGGCCTTAGGGTCTGATTCTCTGAATTTTTTAAAATAACAAAAAATTATGAAAAAAATCAGCAGAAAGGGACAGAACGGTCTCAGTCTTGAAGCAATACCTTCGTTGTTAATTACATTAGTGTTCATTGCTCTAACCGCTGTTATCGTGTTAGATTTGAATAGTAGTGTGATTGCGGACTACAACCAAAGTGGAAGAACTAATGCAAGTGACCCTTCCAGTTATGTTGAAACTTACAGTAATAATGATACAGCACATGCTTTAACAAATATTACTGAAGGTATAACAAACATAACTGAGAGGGCGGGCTTGCTTGGAACTATAATTATTCTTGGAGTAATTATAACTGTAGTCGTTGGCGCTTTAGGTTTTGCAATGAGATAATTTTCCTTATTGCAGGGCTTATTTTGACCTTCCTGAGGTGGGAGTGGGAAGAGAATATGGTCTCTCACCAATTTTTTTTTATTATTTCAGTAAGTTTTTTAAACTTGTGTGCTTGTTCTATTTTTATGAGGATTACGGGGTTAATGTTTTGAACAGGAAAGGAGTTATTAGTTTTATTGTTTTAAGTGTTGTCTTAACTGTTATTTTTTTAAGTGTTCTTGTTGTTTACAGTATTATTTCAGAGTTTGATATTGGTATGGGTGATGATTTCAGCACGAGTGCTAATACTGGTTTGAATAATATGGCTAAGGGTGTGAAATTTTTTGATTTCGGTATTTTATTAGGTGGTTTATTATTCTCTGTGTTTGTGGTTGGTAAGAGTTTTGGGGCTTTGAAGAATCCTGTTTGGCTTATTTTTGATATTATTTTTTTCATTCCTTTGATTGTTTTCAGCGGTAGTATTGCTGATTTTTTCATTAGTTTGGAGGCGAGTAGTTTCGGTGGTTTTGTAGCTGAGTTCCCTTTCACTTTTCAAGTGTTGCAGAATTTTCCTTTGTTTATTATGGTTTTGGGTTTTTTATCTATGGGTAGTGTTTACGTTGGTGGTTTCAGGTGAGGAAGCGTTTTTTATTTTTAGCATTGTTTGGAGTTGTAATATTTAGTGCTGGTTTTTGTGATATTATCCCTGCTGAGTTTAGTTTTCAGAACAATATAAGCGTTAATAGTGATACTGGAATAACTCAAATAAGAAGTGTTGATATTAGCAGTGATGGGACAAAGTTATGGGTTTC
>JAWOBS010000141.1:0-3829 GCA_046484145.1 Bacteroidales bacterium | reverse complement strand
CAATTTGAATATATGGTCGTATAGCGGAAAAATAGAAATAAATAATTCAACAATTTAACTTACCATTTTCAACAATTTAACTTATCTGCCACAAACTGTTTGAGCCAGGTTGTGGGAAGGATTATTAATTCAATTGATGTTTGCAAAACTGAAATTAGGGTTTATAAAATTAAATAGAATATAATAATCAAAATCCTTAACATAGGACAAACATCCGGTGGATGTTTGGGCCAGGTTGTGGGAAGGATCATGAAAATACCGTAAATTTCTAACATAAAATCGTGCCGTTATCGGACTAAAGCCCGACAACTGATTTTATGTTAAATAGGCTTTGCAAGCCTATTATGAAATTTACTTTAAATGTCCTATAATTAATATTATGTTAAATAGAAACATTTAAAGAGAAGGGAGATATATAGATGATACCTCCCTATTCTTTTTTACTACTTTATTCTTGTTCCATTTTGGCAGAAATCTCTTCGTATTTTTCTTCCATTTTTAAACGATAATAAAGTGTTCTTAACGTTGATATAATTCCTTTGTCATCCGGATTCAACTCGTGTGCTTTTTCAATAAATGGCAATGCCTCTTCAAATTTTTCATCGGCTTTTTGTTTGGCCACCATATATTGTCTATTATCTGTTTGTTTATTCGCTTCATCTGTAAGCGCTACGCCTTCGTTAAAATAAAGCACGCCTAAATTATAGTATGCTTCAAAAAAATCAGGATCAATTTCTATCGCTTTCTTATATCTTTCTTTTGCTTTTTCTTTGTCGCCCATTTTATCATATAAATGTGCTTCGGCTGAATAAAACTGAGGGTTTGTCGGATCGCCTTCTCTTGCTAGTTTTAAATACTTAAAAGCTTCTTCGGTATCGTCTGCTTCAAGTAAATAGTAGTTAATAATTGAACCTAATAATGGCTGATTTCCGGGATATTCTTCAAAACCTTCTTTTAAAGTTTCCAAATATTTGTCATCTTCGCCCATACTTTTATAGCAATCGGCTAATAATGAGTATGTATCACCTTCGCCATAACCATATTTAATGGCTTTCTCATAATATTTTACAGCATTATCATAATCTTCAACTCGTTGTGCAGTTATCGCAGTGTTAAAAATAATGGCTGTGTCAATTTCGCCTTCAAATATTGGCATTTCCTTAATTTCCAACGATTTTTCGAAATATTTATAAGCACTTTCATAATCCTGCGCCTGGTATGCTTCAACAGCTTTTGTAACAACCTGGCCAGATAATGTTACTAACGTTAAGTCAATTGGCCCCTGGTATGTTTTACCACCTTCCATATTATATGCTTTTTTAAAATTATCAAAAGCATCGAATAATGGATATTCGGTAATTTGCTTAAATTCAGGGTTATCGCTTTCAGCAATAGCCAAATAAGTTTGACCCTTTACATAATAGGTTTTTGCCCAGTCTTTGGTATCCTCGGCTTTTTCAGCTGCATTTAGCCCTTTAATTGCGGTATCAAGCTTCACTCCTTCTTCTGCCCATTGTTGAGCATTAGACACAAGTGTTTTGCTGCCACCACAACTACTTGCTATAACTGCAATTGCTGAGACTAATAAAATTGGATAAAGTTTTCTAAGACGTTTCATTGCTTTCATGTTTTGTTATTAAATTTTGCTCAAAAATAAAATAAATATGCTTGATGTCAAATTTTCACGGTTCTTTTTCATCTATTCTTTAACATCTTCAAACGAATCTTGTGAATTATTATTGCTATTTTCCTGATTGTTGGTTTCATCCACAACATCCTCTATAATCTCATCTTCTTCTTTTTCTACCTGGGTTACTGCGGCAATCATATCATTGTTTCTAAGATTAATTAATTTAACCCCTTGTGTCGCCCTTCCGGTAACTCTTATATCTTTAACAGCCACCCGAATCGTAATACCCGAACGATTGATAATCATCAAATCAATATCGTCGTTTACTCCTTTAATGGCTACCATTTTGCCGGTTTTTTCGGTTATATTAAGCGTTTTAACGCCTTTTCCACCCCGGTTAGTAATTCTGTAATCTTCTAAACTGGATCTTTTGCCAAAACCTCTTTCAGAAACAACTAAAATTTCATGGTCAGACTCTTCTACCCATACCATTCCAATAACCTCGTCATCCTTTTTGCTCAGTGTAATACCACGAACGCCGGATCCTGTTCTTCCTATGGATCGAACCTTTGATTCATTAAACCGAACGGCTTTTCCTTCTTTGGTTGCTAAAATAATATCACTTTCTCCATCGGTTAATTTGGCTTGAAGCAAATGGTCGCCTTCTTTAATGGTAATAGCATTTACTCCATTAACCCGTGGACGCGAATAAGCTTCGAGTTGAGTTTTCTTAACGACACCTTTCTTGGTGCACATTACTATATAATTGTTTTTAATATACTCTTCATCATCAAGGCTGCTAACATTAATAAATGCCTGAACGCTATCCTCCGGTTCAATATGAATCAGATTCTGAATTGCCCTGCCTTTTGAACTTCTTGTACCTTCGGGTATTTGATATACTTTTAACCAGAAACATTTGCCTGCAGCAGTAAAGAAAAGCATGGTATTGTGCATTGATGCAATAAACATATGCTCAAGAAAATCTTCATCCCTGGTGGTACTTCCTTTTGATCCTATTCCACCCCTGTGCTGAGTTTTAAACTCTGTTAATGGAGTTCTTTCAATATAACCCAAATGAGAAATGGTTACAACCATATCTTCGTCAGCATAAAAATCTTCGGGATTAAATTCACCCTCGTCAGGAACTATTTCGGTCCTTCTTTCATCTCCAAAAGTTTCTTTTACTTCGGTAAGCTCATCTTTAATGATTTGCATGCGCAGGTTTTCATCTTCAAGTACCGAGTTTAAATAATCGATTAATTTTTTAAGCTCTGCATATTCTTCTTTAATTTTATCACGCTCTAAACCAGTAAGTTTTTGCAATCTCATTTCAAGAATTGCTTTAGCCTGAATTTCACTTAGCTCAAATTTCTCCATCAATCCCTGCTTAGCTTCATCGGGTGTTCTCGATGCTCTGATTAAAGCAATTACTTCATCAAGATGGTCTAATGCAATTAATAATCCTTCAAGAATATGTGCCTTTTTCTCTGCCTGATCCAGTTCGTATTGAGTTCTCCTGATGACAATTTCGTGTCGGTGACTTACAAAGTTCTGAATCAGCTGTTTAACATTTAATGTTTTAGGCCTTCCTTTAACTAAAGCAATATTGTTTACGCTAAACGATGTTTGAAGCTGAGTATATTTATACAATTTATTTAGCACAACATTTGCTATGGCATCTTTACGAATGTCGTAAACAATGCGCATTCCGTTCCGGTCCGATTCGTCGTTAATGTTTGTTATTCCTTCAATTTTTTTATCATTAACCATTTCGGCCGTTTTCTTAATCATTTCAGCCTTATTAACCAGGTAAGGTATTTCGGTCACAATAATTCTTTCTCTTCCGTTTGCCTCAGTTTCTATTTCAACTTTCGAACGGATAACAACTCTGCCCCTGCCTGTTTCAAAAGCATCTTTAATACCCTGGTATCCGTATATGATACCACCTGTTGGGAAATCCGGAGCTTTAATATAATTCATTAATTCCGAAATTTCTATATCGTTATTGTCAATGTAAGCATGAATTGCATCAATCGATTCTGAAAGATTATGCGGCGGCATATTTGTAGCCATACCTACAGCAATACCAGATGCTCCGTTAACAAGCAAATTAGGAATCCTTGTAGGAAGTACCGTTGGTTCTTCAAGGGTATCATCAAAATTAAGTTGAAAATCAACAGTATTTTTATCAATATC
>JAWOBS010000060.1:0-2560 GCA_046484145.1 Bacteroidales bacterium | reverse complement strand
TCAAAATAAATCATTTTAAACAGCGTTAATTAACAATATTATAAACATTTGCAAAATTAGATATTCTTTAAGTAATTATTAATTTATTAAAAACTATTTTACTTTATAAAACAAAACTGTAATTTTACAGAAAATATAAATTCAGTTTTGAATTAATACAATAAGTAAAAATTAACAGGAACAATTACAGTGAGCGATAGTCTGGTCATAATTCCAACGTACAAAGAAAAAAACAATATTGAAAAGATAATACGCAAAGTGTTTTCTTTATCAAAGGAATTCAATGTATTGGTAATTGATGATAACTCTCCTGATGGCACAGCGGATGAAGTAAGAAAAATAATGCCTGAGTATAAAGATAAATTATTCCTTGAAACCAGGAAAGGCAAATTAGGGCTGGGCACTGCATATATTAAAGGTTTCAAATGGGCATTGGAACGCGATTATGAATATATTTTTGAAATGGATGCGGATTTTTCACATAATCCGGATGACTTAACACGGCTTTATCAAGCTTGTGCCGAAGAAGGATATGATATGGCTATTGGTTCAAGATATATTAATGGTGTAAATGTTGTAAACTGGCCAATGGGCAGGGTACTTATGTCTTATTATGCATCTGCATATGTCAGGTTTATTACAGGGATGAAAATAAAAGACACCACTGCAGGTTTTAAATGTTATCACCGCAGGGTCCTGGAAGCAATAAACCTGGACAAGATCAATTTTATAGGTTATGCTTTCCAGATAGAGATGAAGTACACAGCATGGAAATTAGGTTTTAAAATTAAAGAGATTTCAATAATTTTTGCTGACCGATCAGAAGGCGAGTCCAAAATGAGCAAAGGAATTTTCAAAGAAGCTGTTCTTGGTGTGATTAAATTAAGAATTAAAAGTTTATTTGGTTATTATAAAAGAATCAGGGTTAAAAAACAACTTCAAAAAGATTAGAACTCCAATAAAAATCATTCTTTATGTCAAAAAGCTTATTGCTTAAAAATGCAAGAATTATAAATGAAGGCAATGATTTTATTGGACATATCCTGATTGAAAAACCATATATCAAAAAGATATATAAGCCAGGTGATCAAATCCCGGAGAGCATTCTAAACACTTCAGAATCATTGGATTTAAGCGGGAAACTGGTAATTCCCGGAGTAATTGATGACCAGGTTCACTTCAGAGAACCGGGACTTACTCATAAGGGCAATATACGTACTGAATCCAGGGCAGCTATTGCAGGCGGCATTACCACATTTATGGAGATGCCAAATACTAATCCCAAAACAACAACTCAACAACAGCTCGAGGCAAAATTCAAAATTGCTTCAGATAACAGCCCTGCAAATTATTCATTTTACATTGGCGCAACAAATGACAACATTGATGAGCTTAAAGCTACTGATATAAATAATGTTTGCGGCATTAAGGTTTTCATGGGATCCAGCACCGGCAATATGCTTGTTGACAATCCTGACAGCCTTAAGAAAATATTCAGCATGAATAGCTACATTCCTATTGCTGTGCATTGCGAAGATGAAGATATAATTAGAAAAAACACTGAAGATGCAATCAATAAATATGGTGAAAACATTCCCATGTCCATGCATCCGCTTATCAGAGATCATGAATCTTGCTTTGCCTCGAGCAAAAAAGCTGTTGAGCTTGCAAAAAAGCTAGAAACTCGCTTACATATTTTACACTTAAGCACTGCAATTGAAACAGAATTATTTGACAATACTATTCCGCTAAATGAAAAAAGAATTACGGCAGAAGTTTGTGTGCATCACCTTTGGTTTACTGATGAAGATTATAAATCAAAAGGCAGCCTGATTAAATGGAACCCCGCAATAAAAAAGATAACAGATAAAATTATTCTTTGGGAAGCACTTATCGATAACAGGCTTGATATAATTGCAACAGACCATGCGCCACATACTTTAGAAGAAAAACAAAATAAATATTTAAAATGTCCGTCAGGTGGACCAATGGTTCAACATTCATTGCAATTAATGCTCGAAAACTATCATCTTGGCAAAATTTCTCTGGAGAAAATAGTTGAAAAGATGTGCCATAATCCTGCAATATGTTTTAATATTAATAAAAGAGGATTTATAAGGGAAAATTATTTTGCTGATCTTGTTGTGATTGACCTTGAAAAAGAATACATGGTTGAAAAAAATAACATATTGTATAAATGCGAGTGGTCGCCACTTGAAGGCCTGTTATTTAAATCCGCTATAAGCTATACTTTTGTAAATGGAAATATCGTTTTTGATAATGGAAACATTTATGATAATCAAACAGGTATGGCAATTGAGTTTAATCGATAAAATTTAAGATTTATATTCAGAAATGAGAACAATAGTATTTTCTGCTTTTATTTTCTTCTTAGCATTAGCTTCATGCTCTTACTTTCAAAAGGATGAAAATCCTTGCGAGCATCTTATGCATAAAGAAAAGTTAACTGAGGTAATGCTAAGAAGAAAATAAGTGCAGAAAATACTATTGTTTTCATTTCTGAATATAAACCTTAAATTTTACCGATTAAACTCAATTG
>JAWOBS010000288.1:0-8589 GCA_046484145.1 Bacteroidales bacterium | reverse complement strand
ACATTAATCGGAACACTAATACCAACTGTCCAGTATGAGTCTATGCCCTCAAGGTTTATTGGCGCAAAACTAATATAGCAACTACTTTGGCTGTATTCATCATGAATTATTGATGAGAATTTTTCTCCGGCTTTAATTCTTTCTTCAATATTATCTATTGTAAGAAATTCGGGTGACTGTGTATATAAAGTCTGCCCGAGCATATTTGCATTTGGATGTGCTACGTATGTCAGGTTGTTAGATAAAACAAAAGCATAGCTTCTTTCAAAAGGTGTTACGTTGAGTATTACATCCTGGAATCTTGAAAGGTCTACATCGATACCAACAAGTCCAATAAATTCATCATTTGTCAGAATAGGTATGGAGATGTTTGTTGAAAGAACTTCATCCTCTTTTTCACCGGTATAGGAATATGGTTCAGGGTCATTAAAAAGTTCAAATTTTCCAGTTTTGAGGTTGTAATACGTGCTATTTATATCATCACCTTCGAGATGCCTTTCAACCTTAAATTCTTTTATCTCGCCATTTTCCTTGTACCATCCCCACAAGATTCTGCCGTGTGGTTTGTTCCAGGCTGTGTCAATGTGATAGTACTCCCAGCTTGTAGCAATAGAAATATACTCAGGATTCTCTTTTAGGATTTCTTTTTGTATATCAAGATAAATAGAGTCGCGTGTTTCTCTATCATATTTATACCATGTTTTAAAACTGTTTTTAATATTTCTGGCCACGTTAATGTCCGTGTTCATCCTGTCTCTTAAGAGATTTGAAGTGTTTTCTGCTTCAAGGTTTATTATCCTTTTTGCTTCATTGACGTCACGGTTTCTGGCGTTGAAGCTAATATATCCTATTGCAAAAGCAAAAATTAAAACCGTTGAGGTAATAATATATAACTGGAGCTTTTGCTTAATACTAAGGTCAAATTTCATTTTACTTGTATTTTTATCGCAAATAATAAATGTCTTCTAAATCAACTAATTAAAGCTGTGTGCTTTTCAAAAATGCTATTTTTAGAACATCTACGAATATACAAAACTTTTTATTTGAAAAACACATATGGCAAATAATGCAATGTGAAAAGTTTGCTTATTGCCTGAAATAATTTAAAATGAAAATATTATAAGAAAAAAAAACATTATGCAAGCTTGAAATTACAAGATTGCATAATGTTAATTAAATATGAAGTTATTAGCAATATCAGGTTATGTTATTTCTTTTTGCCCCGGGATTTTAATTTTTCAATTTCTGATTCCAGTTTTTGCTTTTCTTTAATACAGTTATTAAGGTCGTCATTCAGCTCCTTGGTTTTTTGTTCAAAATCTTTGCTTTGTGCCCTGCTTTCCGTTACATCATTTGCGATTTTGAAAATTTTAACTGCATTGCCGTTTTGGTCGTAAATAGGAGTATAGGTTTCTGCCAGGTAATAAATACGGCCATCAACATTTAACTTTACTGTCTGTCTTTGAGTTTGACCATTTATGAGATCATTCCAAAATTTCTCATAATTTTTTTTCTGTTCTTCGGTAAACTCCATGTCTTTACTATGATGGCTGTTTAAAGCTTGCTCTTCTGTAATGCCAAGTAACTTCATGTATGATTTACTAATATTTATCACTTTACCGTTTAGGTCATATTCAGTAATATAGCTTGATACATTAAGCGCATTAAGAATTCCTTCCATTTCATTTGTTTTGCGTGCCATTTCTTCCTGCGTAGCAGCGAGTTCTTCCATGTTCTGGCGCATTTCTTCTTCCTGGGCTTTCATTTCTTCAGCCTGTTGTTGGGATTGTTCCAGCAACTGATTTGTTCTTGCAGCAATTTTGGCATTAGCAATAGTAGAAGCAATACTTTCTGCGACTTTCTCAATAAATTCAATTTGATAATCTTCAAACTTTTTAAATGAAGCAATTTCAATTACACCATGAATAACTTCGTTAGATTTAAGGGGTACGATAATCAAAGCATTTGGATTTTCTTCACCCAGCCCTGAAGCAATTTTTGTGTATGTTTCGGGAATATCAGTCAGGTAGATTGGCTTTTGTTCAAGATAACAAGCACCAACTAATCCTTCACCAATTCTAATCTTTTTTTCAATAAACTTTTGCCTGTCATAAGCGTAGCATGCCTTAAGGTCTAAGTAAATATCATTTGGATCAGAATCTTCAATTACAAAAACACCACCTTGATTTGCTTCAAGGTAGTTAATAAGGTTTTGAATTATATTAAAGCTCAGTTTTTCGATATTATCGTGGTCAAGGCGCAGAATATCATTAAATTTAGCAAGACCCTTGTTGATCCAGTTTCGTTTATCTTCTGCAATTTGCCTGGTTTTTTCTTCTTCGCGTGCTTTTATAAGATGATTTTGCATTTCTTGCAGAGCTTGCCCAAGTTTATCTTCATCGCTCAGTAGTTTTATTTCGCAATCCATATCGCCTTGTCCTATGCTGGTAGCAAATTCTGCTTTATTGATGAGTCCGTTTATTGACACATTGAAAGCTTTTCCCATTTCCTCAAGTTCATCGCCGGTATTAATATTAACCTTCATTGACTCGTCAATTTTGCCCTTCGCGATTTTGCTCATAAGGCTGGTAACCCGCTTAATGGGGTTTGATATTTTTCTTGAGATAATGCTGATAACTATTGAAATAACAAAAATACCTGCTAATCCAATCAAAATAGAAACAATCAGGCTTCTTATGGCAGCTGCTCTAATTTCGCTGTTGGGGACAGCAATTCCAATTGACCAGGGTGTGCCGGTTTTGCCAATTTCTATAGGAGCGAAGGAGTAATAATATGTTTCTCCGTTTTCATTGTCACTTAAAAAACTAAAGAATTCACCTTCTTGAATCTTTTCTAATATATTGTGATCATGAACATCCTGTGGAATATGATTTACAATTGGTTGTTCGAGTAAACCCGTATTTGGATGTGCAGCGTACATTCCCTGGTGCGAAATTATAAAAGCGTAACTTCCATCATAAGGTCTTATGTGGTCTACTATATCCTGTATGCTTTCCAGCTTAATGTCAAGTCCAACAAGCCCGATATACTCGCCCTCGTGAAACATTGGCACAGTCATAGTTGACATCAAGTGTGCCACAATACCTTCTGTGTCAATTCTATCAAGATAGGGTTCCCATATAGTTTCTTTTCCTGCTGCCTTAGCTGCTCCATATAATTCGGGGTCACCATCAAGGCTTCTTGTCAACTCCTGGTATCCAATATCACCATTCTCCCTGTAAAAGTACGACAGATGCCTTCCGTAAGGCAATTCCCAGTCGGGTCTATAATAAGAAAATTCCCAGCTATCCCATAAAGCATGAAAGTGTGGGTTTTTCTTGAAAATCTCATGATAAATCTCATTAAACAACTCCTTCCACTCATCAACTTCCATGTCTTTATGCACGTGAAAAGCCTGGGCAAGAGTTCTTATTACAGCCAGATCCTGGTTGAAAATGTTTTGCACCGACTCAGCGTGCTTTGATGCATTGCTGTCAATATACTGCTTTGTTTCACGTAAGGAAGTTCGGTGTGACTCCCAGCTAATATATCCAATGGAAAGTGCGAAAATTAAAATGGTGGTGATTAGAACGTAAAACTGAATTTTCTGTTGAATGTTTAGTCGTATTTTCATGGTATGCCGCTTAGATTTAAAAATCTTACAACTTATAGTTAAACATATGTATTATATGGCTTAATTATATGCTCTGTAAATGTATAAAAAAACTGATATTTTTTATAATTATTTTGATATTATATTCAAATTGAAAGGTATTGTATTTTTGTACGGAAGAGTTAGTAGAATCCTGATTTAGCTTGATTTTATTATATTTATAAAAAATTGGAGAACAAAAAAATTACTTTGATATGAGTTTTTCGCTAAGCTTTTTTAACAATATTGTAGAAGTAGAATTATCGTAATTATTTTCAAAAAATGTTTTTACCCATTTTATGCCGGATATTGCATTTGTCAGAAATAGTTCATCGGAGATTTTCAATTCCGACAATGTTATTCTTCCTATTTTTACATGGTATCCATTATCTTTTGCCAGCTCAATAATGGTTTTTCTCATTGTGCCATCAACGCATCCCTGGTCGACTCCGGGTGTTTTTAGTGTATTTTCTTTTACAATAAAAATATTAGAAGATGTTGCTTCAACAATATGCTTTTGTTCGTTCATAATTAAAGCATCATCAAAGCCGCTTTCCTCGGCATAAGTTGCGGCTAAAACGTAGAGTAAAGCATTACAAGATTTTATGCTGCTTAGAACATTGTGATATTTATACATTTTTGTAAAAAGCCCGATATTTAATCCTATTTGGTTTAGCCTGAAATCAGTGTTTTGCAGTTTTTGGCTTTCTATCAAAAATAATCCTTTATGTGAAATAGGTTTATAAAAACCATCGTCATCCCTGAATAAAGAAAATCTTATCCTGGCAGCTTTTGCATGTTCATTCTTTTCTGCAAGTTTTATTATTTGATCACAAAAATAAGAGAAAGAGAAATTTCCGGGAAGTGTTACTTTAATTGTATTGGCGCTATTTATCAGCCTTTTATAATGGTTTTCAGCATTAACAATTTCACCACGGGAAACTTTTATACTTTCAAAAATGCCGTCACCATACCTGAAACATCTGTTATTAACCGGCAATGCTTTTGCAGAGTTTAGTACGATTTTACCATTATAATTTATATAATCTGTCATTATTTTTAATTAAAGATATAATTAAAAAACTCGGTAAAGAATGCCGGCCTTAGTATTATTGTAAAAGCAATGCCATATACAGCACCCCAGAAGTGAGCATCATGCCCTACATTATCAGAAGCTTTTTTTGCCATGTAGGCCGAGTAAGCCAGGTATAATATTCCGAAAATGAAAGCAGGGATAGGAATAGGCAATAAAAGAAACATTATTTCGCCTTGTGGGTACATTATGATGCTTGAGAATAGAACAGCAGATACTGCCCCACTGGCTCCGACAGCATTGTACCAGTGATTGTTTTTATGTTTTGCAAAGGAATAAAGCACTGAGAATACCACACCACCTACGTAAAGAAGTACGAAGTACAAAATTGAATCTCCTTCAAAATATATCTCAAATATCTGTTCTACACTAGACCCAAAAGAAAACAGCACAAACATATTTATCAGCAAATGCCCCCAGTCAGCATGAAGCAAAGAATATGACAAAAACCTGTACCATTGCTTGCGATGCAAAACCATGTACGGGTTGAATTTCATTTTGTTAAAAATGTTTGCATCTCTGAATGCAAGAAATGAAGTTATGCCGGTAATTAAAATGATAAAAATAGTAGTACTCATAAAAAAGATGTTTTGTGCAAAGTTATATTTATTTGTCATTTTTTAATTATTTCTTAGCTTGTAAGATGTTGAATAATAATTATATTTGATCATGCTTTAAAGACATAGCAGATGGTTTGACAGTTTGATGCCGGCACATCTTCAATTATTGTTTTATAAATTAAACTATAATTAAAAATGAATAAGCACAAGAAAGTTATATTTTGGGATTGGAATGGCACATTGCTTAATGATGTTGAAATATGTATAAAAGCAATGAATATTATGCTGCAAAAGCGAGGCATGGCTTTATTGGATGAAAAAAGATATAAAGAAGTTTTTACATTTCCTGTGATCGATTATTATTCAGCCCTGGGTTTTGATTTCGAAAAAGAGCCATTTGAAATACCTGCTATTGAGTTTATTGATGAGTATAAAAAACTTTTGCCGGCAACATTGTTGTTTGATGATGTTTTTGATATTCTTGAATACTTTAAAAATTCAGGAATAAAGCAGTATATACTTTCAGCGATGGAAAGTTCTGCTTTGAAAGAAAGCATAAGATCAAGAAATATTTACAATTATTTTCACAGTATAAATGGATTAGAAGATCATTATGCTCATGGCAAGCAGCATGTGGCAGAGCAATTGATGAGCAAGGAAGGGATTATGCCCGGTGAAGTTATAATGATAGGAGATACCTTGCATGATTATGAAATTGCTCAAAATCTTGGGATTGACCTTGTTTTGGTTGACAGGGGGCATCAATCAAGGGAAAGATTGATGACTACCAAGGAGTTAGTTTTAAATAATTTGGCGGAGCTGGCAGCAAATGAATTATTCATGAAAAGGCAATAAAAAAGCCCTGTAATTTATTTTACAGGGCTTTTTCCAAATAATAAAAAAATTAATATGTAATACCCAGTTTGTCAAAAGTATCGTCATTAATTAATTTCAGCGCTTTATTGTATGCATCATCTTTCAACATATGCACCCTGATATAAGCAGAAAAATCCCACATGCTTCTGGAAATTAATGCTTTAAGTTGATGTAAGAGAAAATCATCTTTAATTTCACTTTCATCTTCAGGAATCTCTATTTCTTTATCTTCAACATACTTTATAAACACATCAAAAAGCTCATCATCAATTTCAAAATCATTTATAAAAGTTTTAATATCGGGATATTCTGCAATCAGTTCTTCACGATTATCATTAACATATTCAATGGAAAAGGAGTTTAAGATACCTCTTCTCAACAGTGAAGAATAGAAGTCAGAAACCCTGTTAGTATCCAGAGGTATAAAAGCATCGGGCATAATACCGCCGCCGCCATACACAACTCTTTCTGCAGGTGTGAAATATTTTAGGGAGTCAGGTAAAACGATAGTTTCGGGATCAATTAACTCACCTTTTTCAAATCTGTCTGCAATATCTTTATAATACTCATCAACACCTTCATCATAAGGTTTTTGAATGCTTCTGCCTGTGGGTGTGTGATACTGGGCAGTAGTAAGCCTGATAGCAGAGCCGTCTGGCAGTTCAAAAGGCCTTTGAACCAATCCTTTTCCAAAGCTTCTTCTTCCAACGAGAAGTGCCCTGTCCCAGTCCTGCACTGCACCTGCAACAATTTCACTTGCAGAGGCACTTCCTTCATTAATAAGAACTACCAGTTTGCCACTTTTAAATGCACCTCGCCATGTTGAATGGAATTTTTGTGTAGGGGCAGCGTTTCCTTCGGTGTAAACAATTAGTTTCTCCCGCTCAAGAAACTGATCACTAAGGTCTATGGCAACATCAAGATATCCACCTGAATTATAGTTTAAGTCAAGGATTAAATGCTCCATACCCTCAGTTTTGAGCTCATTAATAGCTTCAATAAATTCCTTCATGGTTGTCCTTGAGAACCTGTTAAGCTTTATATATCCAACTTTGTCAGTAGCCATGAATGCTGCATCCAATGAATTGATTGGGATTTTATCGCGAGTTATAGTAAAATCAAGAAGCTCATCTGAACCTTTCCTGTAGATTTCAACATCAACTTCAGAGTCTTTTTCACCTCTGAGCCTTTCCATGACAAATTGGTTATTGACTTTGCTGCCTGTAGCGCTTTCACCATCAATACTTATTATTTTATCTCCCGGCAATATACCTACTTTTTCCGATGGTCCGTCCGGGATAGGAGAAACAACAACAATAGTGTCATTGATAATATTAAACTGTACTCCAATGCCTTCAAAGCTACCAATCAAGGGTTCGTTGGCTTTTTTAAGCTCTTCTGCAGAAAGATAAGTTGAATGTGGGTCAAGCTCCTTTAGAACACCTCTTATTGCATCTTCTATAAGATCAGGCTGTTCAACGGGCTCAATATATGCATATTCAATTATCTGGAGTGCTTTTAAAAGTTTTTCGATCTGCTCTTCATTGTTTTGCGAAGCAGCATTCTGTGGAAATGAAAAGACAAAAACAAAAGTTAATACAGAACCAAATAAAACTGATAATAGTGATTTCATTATATTTGTAAATATTAAGATTTATAAATTGTTTTAATTTTGAGAAATAGAATAAAAAAGATAATTTTATTCAAAATAGTTTTTTTCAAATACAAGGTTAAATACAAAAGTAGTTAATATGCCCTGAAGTCTTTTGTTTTAAATGCAAAAAAAACATAATCTTTTTATACGGGAGCTGTTGACGGTGGAAACTAAGGCTTAAATAATTAACAGATAATTGATATGACAAATCCGAAAGGTAAATTAGCATTTTACAAATCATTATTATATCCTTTGGTTTTTGTTTTTATACTATGGACAATAAAGCTGGTAGAAGCATACTTTGGCTTGTCATTCAAAACTTTAGGAGTTTTGCCGCAAACATTGACCGGTTTAATTGGCATCATATTTTCGCCACTTATACATTCTGACTTTTCACATCTGATTTCAAATAGCATCCCTGTATTAGTCCTTGGTAGTATGCTGTATTATTTTTACAAGCCGGTTGCATTCAGGGTTTTTTTCCTGGGATGGTTTATTTTAGGCTTTTGGTTATGGATAATAGGCCGTGATTCTTATCATATAGGAGCAAGCGGGCTAATATATTGTATGGCTGCATTTTTGTTTGTCAGTGGCATTATCAGGAAACATACCAGGTTAATGGCAGTTTCATTGATTGTAATATTTCTTTATGGAAGTATTATATGGGGAGTATTTCCTTTAGCGGAGAGGATGAGTTGGGAAGGCCATTTGTCAGGCTTGGTAGCCGGAGTAGTTTTAGCATTTTTTTATAAAA
>JAWOBS010000233.1:0-8982 GCA_046484145.1 Bacteroidales bacterium | reverse complement strand
TGG
Source organism: Bacteroidales bacterium (assembly GCA_046484145.1). Lineage (GTDB taxonomy): Bacteria > Bacteroidota > Bacteroidia > Bacteroidales > UBA7960 > PWND01. The sequence goes on along the minus strand of JAWOBS010000233.1, from coordinate 8,979 downwards.
TACCTCCTGAAACACCATATTCAGATGATATGACAGTAGAACTGGAATACACTGACGTTGATGCCGGGCTCACGGGCATAACAGATGCAGAATCCTACTTCAGTCTAGACGCAGTTAACGGTACACCGGTGGATTCTTCCTACTATTCCATATCATCGACAAGTGAAGGACAGTACGAGCTTCGTGTCAATACATCGAAGCTTGAGACTATAGGCCATTATATTCTCACGATTTCAGTAAGTGGAATGACAGAGTCACACTATCAGAATCCCAAAACATAAATGGGATTAATTACCTGTCTGAAAAACTTCCAATTAATTCACAGCAAGCAAAAGACCTGGTTTTTCAAATGAAAAGCAAAGTTGATGATTTGTTTTTTGTGTTAGGACATGTATATGATAATAAGCCCGGGATAACTATTATCATCTCGGATAATATTGCAAAAGAAAAAGATCTGCATGCAGGGAATATTATCAGAGAATTAGCAAAAAATATAAAAGGTGGAGGCGGAGGGCAAGCTCTTTTTGCAACAGCAGGAGGAAAAGATCCGGACGGGATTGATAAAGCTCTTAAAGAGGCAGAAAAGTTTGTTGAGAAATAGAAAATTTTCAACGCCAACCTTATTTTTATAGTCAATAACAGACAACTGATGATAAATAAAAAGCAAGTAATAAAAGATATCATTGACTTGTATAAGCAGGAGTTTGGCAGAGAACCGGAATCAATCAGGCTTCTTCCGATATCAGGCTCAGACAGAAGGTACTTCAGGCTTGTTTATGATAATCAATCTGTTATTGCAGCATATAATCCTGTAGTTGAGGAAAACATTGCTTTTCTTGAATTTACTGAACATTTTCGTAAACAGGAATTGCCTGTTCCTAATATTATAGCTGCTGAAAAAGATAAGAATGTATATTTAATAACAGACCTGGGCGATGAAACCTTGTTTTCTACTCTTCCCCGCAGGAAAGAACAAATTCCCTTTTCGCAAAGAACCGTTTCTATCTATAAAAAAGTCATTAAGCTGCTGCCGGAGTTTCAAATTACAGCTGGCAAAGGGCTGAATTATAATGTTTGCTACCCCCGTTCTGCTTTTGATGAGTATTCAATGAAGTGGGACTTAAATTATTTTAAATATTACTTCTTAAAATTGGCAGGTATAAGCTTTGATGAGCAAAAACTGGAAACAAGTTTTGAGGAGTTTATAAGTATTTTGAAGAAATCCAAACCTGATTATTTTCTCTATCGCGATTTGCAATCACGCAATATTATGATTGTTAATGACGAGCCGTATTTTATTGATTATCAGGGCGGAAGAAAAGGTGCTTTGCAGTATGATGTTGCATCTCTGCTGTTTGATTCCAAAGCTAATATTCCATACTCATTGAGAGAAGAATTGCTTAATGATTATATCAAAAATCTGCATAATTATATTGATTTTGATGAAGGTGAGTTTAGAAGCATGTATAAAGCTTTTGTGCTTATTCGTTTGATGCAGGCAATGGGTGCGTATGGTTTTAGAGGTTTTATTGAAAAGAAACCCGTGTTTCTACAAAGTGTGCCTTTTGCCAGGAAAAACATGCAGTATTTGCTTGACCAGGATTATATTCCTGCAAAACTGGATTATCTGAAGTTTATAGCTGATAAAATAGTTAATTGTAAAAACCTCGATAAATACAATTATTCGGAAAACACAACAGAAAAGCTTAATGTTGCAATTTTTAGCTTCTCCTATAAGAATGCTATCCCGGAGGATATGAGTGGCAATGGTGGTGGCTTCGTTTTTGATTGCAGGGCGCTGCCAAATCCGGGAAGAGAAGAAAAATATAAAGACATTAGCGGTTTGCAAAAAGAGGTTGTTGATTTTTTGAAGCCGAAAAAAGAAGTTGAAGAATTTTTGAATAATTGCACAAATTTAACCTCAGGCGCAGTTGAGAACTATATTGAACGGGGTTTCAGCAATTTGATGATTTCATTTGGATGCACCGGTGGCCAGCACCGCTCTGTTTATTGTGCAGAAGAACTTGCAAATAGGCTTAGCGATAAATATGATATTGAAATTAAAGTAAAGCATAACGAAGAGTTAAATTGGCCGGGCTAAAGTTTTAAAATTAACGCAAATGAAAGCAATGATTTTGGCAGCGGGCTTAGGTACCCGCCTAAAACCAATTACAGATAATAAACCAAAAGCTTTGGTTGATCTTGCAGGAAAATCATTGCTTGAACATTCCATTGAGAAACTTATTGATGCCGGGGTAAATGAAATAGTTATTAATGTGCATCACTTTCATAAAATGATGAAAGAGTTCATTAGTAATCTGAATTATCCCGGGATAAAACTTCATGTTTCTGATGAAAGAAACCGCTTGCTGGATACCGGTGGGGGATTATGGAAAGCAAAAAGCTTTTTTAATGATGGCGAAGCATTCTTCCTGGTAAATGTTGATATTGTTTCAGATATTAATCTAAAAGAATTCTACAAGGAACACCTTCAAAAACAAGCGCTTGTCACACTGGCAGTTTCTGACAGAGCATCATCAAGGTGCTTTTTATGGCATGATAAAAAGCTTTGTGGTTGGAGAAATAAAGTAAGCGGAGAAGAAATCATTTCTTTCAAAACGCCTGAAAAACCTGTTGAATATGCTTTTAGTGGAATTCATTGTATTAGTCCGGAGATTTTTGAAGCATACAGGGCTGATGGTGTTTTTTCTATTAAAGAAGTATACCTTAACTTAGCGTCACAGCATAATATCACGTATTTTAAACATAATCATGAAAATTGGTATGATGCAGGAACTATTGATAGTTTAAAAAAAGCAGAAAGTTTATTTAAATAGTTTTACTATGAGTTTTGCAGGACACGTTGCAGACATGATAAACAGGGTGAGGTATAATGAATCACTCAAAAAAGGCATAAGGTCAAGATACTCAAGGATTAAAAAAGAGTATTATGATAAGTTGCATTGTTCTGAATTCAGGAGTTTTAAAGATAAAACTTTGTCCGCGGATGAGCTGAAATCTCTGCAAATAAAAATTCGCAAAGAAATCATTAAAGAGAGAAAAAAGCAAAATATAATCAGTAGCTTTTTGCTTGTTGTTTCTTTAATTGTAGCAGTTGCTGTTATTTATATTACCATACAAATTATCACTGCCGATTACAGATTATTTTAAAGGGGCAAAACCTGCAATTGTCTTCTTCTGTTGTTTGAGAGAATGTAATATCCTTATTAAAGATTTCCAGCATTAAGCTGCAAAGATGTTTTTCAAATTCTGACAAAGCTTTATCGTTAATGATGCCTTCACCTTCCGGAACCGTAAGTTGAGATAAGCCGTCTTTAAACTTTCTCAGAGAAAATATGCCGGGTATAAAATTTACTGTTTGTGGTTTATTCTTATGGTAAATATAAGTGTACATCAATAATTGAAAGGCTTTGTCATGTTTTTTGTCACTAAGAAGATTTTGCCAGTCTTCTATCTTAAGGTCTTTTTTGTCGACATATCCGGTTTTATAATCAATGATTCTTATATCGCCGTTTAGGCTGTCTACCCTGTCAATAGTGCCTTTAAAATTGAAATTGAATGTTTTGCTGTTATCTTTAATTGTTAGCTTGCTTCTAAAAACATCTTCTAATGATACTATTGAAAGTACATTCTTTTGTTTTAAAACTTTTTGTTCATATGAAAGAAAATTATGCGTGTATCTTTCTGCCATTTTCCTGTAAAGCAGATTTTTTCCGGACTTAATATTTCCACCGGGATACAATTCTTTGAACATCTTTTCTGTAATCCCTTTTACCCTTGGCTTTAATGTCTCAATATCATCATAGCTGATAATTTTTCCTTTATAATTTATATATAATTCTTTGAGCACTTCATGAACAATACTGCCTAAAGTATTTGCTTCAATAGTTTCTTCAACTTCATCGGTTTCGGTTATTTCTGCTATGTTATTGAGGTAAAACCTTAGAGGGCAACTAATGTATATGCTTAATGCCGAAGGAGAAAAGCCTCTTTCGTTTAGCTCATAAAGCCTGTTTATAATATCTTCGGATTTTTTTATTTCAATGCTTTTTGTATGAGAATCTGTTGTTAACGGCATAGTAATTACCTTGTTAGTAACTTCAATGCCGGGATTATACCTGGAAATCTCATGTTCAAGCTGGGTAATAAACCTGCTTTTTTCACTGCTGCCTATCTTTTGAGTTTGATTATTATATATCAGAAAGATATTTTCAGCTCTTTGTAACAACCTGTAAAAATGATAAGCGTAAAGTGCATCAAGGTCTGAATAAACATGCATGCCAAACTTGCATCTTACATCGTAATGAATAAATGAGACTTTTTTTGATGGAGTTGGCAAAATATCTTCATTTACTGATGTTATAATAATATTCTTAAAGTCAAGGTTTCTTGTCTCAAGCATCCCTAATACTTGCAGCCCTTTCAATGGCTCGCCGGTGAATGACAATTTGCTTTCTGCAGCCAATGTTTGGAATAGGGTAAATAGTGTTTTTAGTCCGGGGATCAAATCTGTTTCTTGTACAAGTAATTGAAGCCTGTTGAAAATAGATTTAATTCTATAAACCGACTCTTCATCAACAACGTCGACATGATTCGTTTTTTCAATTTCCGGGGATTCTGCATTTTCCTCACTTTCGTTTTTCGGGAAGTTTTCTTCCATCTTATTACAAATATGCAGAAGGTTTTTTATTGCTGTCTCAGGATTTTTATTCCAATTCTCATTTATCAGTACAGATAGGTTTTCGTAGAAAGCTTTTATTTTTTCAATTTCTTTTATAGTTTTTACAGAATGTAAAACCCTGTTTGATTTAATTACAGCATTCGCTATGCCTGCAAATTCATTGTCATCAATAGAATGGCATAATAATTTTGTTCCGTTATGGTGTAAAACCTTTATGATATCTTTATGGTAAAATCTCGGATAGCCTTCAATTTCACCAAATTTTTCAGAATCGATATGCATTTTAAATATGGACTCAAAATATCCGTAAAGGCTTGTTCTTTTTAGCGGGAAACCCATAGTTACATTTAGCGTAGTTATGTTTTCTGGCATGGAGTTTAAAGCCGGGAGCAGCAAGTTTTCATTGGCAAGAACCAGGGCGGTATCTTCCCCGGTGGCTTCGTCTCCTAATTTGGATAATATGTTTCCGGCTAGTTTAGCCTGGTTTACATTCTTTGGAATGCCTGCAATGTGTATTTTTTTATTAGTTGTTTTTAAGTAATCACTAATAAATTTAAAATCCTTTGAACTCCAGCTTGAACGATATTTTCTCAAAAACAAGCCTGCTTCATGTTGTTCATTATCAAGATAATATTTGTCGGCATCCCAGATAACTTCAGCGATGCCATTTTTTACCAGGCTTTTTATAATTTTTTCTTCGCCGTTGCTCATTGCATTAAAACCGGCAAATATTATGTTTTTCCAGGGTATCTTTTCTTGTAGTGATTCAATATTATCACAGGCGTGCCGTATGCTTAATCCTTGATATGCAATATTATTTTTTTGAAGATGCTTAACGAGTTCTGAATAATAGATCCCCATATCTTCAAAAAATTTCAGGTATTTTTTTTGAAATTCAGTTAGTTCACTGCCGTCGGGGCTCCATGTCTCTATATATTTTACGTCTTTCAAATAGTCAAACAACTTATCCGGTTCAACAATTGCTGTATCAATATCATTAAAGTCTTTGAGCAATGCCGGTGCCCATTTAAGGAAGCTTTCCAGGGGTTCTGCGTCATTCTTATGAATTTCTCTGTAAACTTTATAAAATTCAATGTTGAGGCTAACATTATCACAAATGTTCAAGCCGGTAAGCCTGATTAAGAAATCTTCTAAGCTAATTATGTCCGGTGCCCATATCGGGCCTTGTGTCAGTTTCCCCAGGTGCTTCCGGAAAAATAAGCCGGATCTCCTGTTGGGTGTAACAATACAGATTTCACTTGTTTTGTCTTTGTATTTACTGAGGATGTATTCCGCTAACTTTGAAAGAAAATACTGCATAAAATTTATTAAATGTTGAACCCAAAGTTAATATTATTAGAGTAAATTGAATTAAGTTTGCAGTATAACATTTTAATAAAAAAAACCGGAAAAAATGCACAGAAATCTTTTGGTTAGCCCTTTGATTTATATGCTTCCCGGCAGATTATTAAGAGTGTGTGTTTAATCCGAATTTATTATTTTATAAATATTTAATGAGATGCATAATTCTAAATTTTACTTTTTAAGCCTTTTCTTTTCTGTAATTGTTTTGAGCTTTATGCTCTCTTCAAGGGCAGTTTCTTGTAGTGCTTTTACCATGAAATATCGTGGAGACATTTTAGCTGCAAAAAGCTATGATTGGCATGTCGGCGCGGGTATAATTCTTTCAAATCCCAGGGGAGAGAGGCTATCTGTGCCAACAGGCATTGACGCCCCAATGACATGGGAAGCCAGGTTTGGAAGTATAACATTTAATCAATACGGGCAGTTTTTGCCTAATGGTGGAATTAATGAAGCCGGGTTGGCTATCGAAGTATTATGGCTGGATGAAACTTATTATTCTTACCATAATGACAAAATACCTATAAATGAGTTGCAATGGGTTCAGTATCACCTTGATGTTTGCCAGACAGTAGATGAAGTTGTTGAGTCACTTAAGAATTTTAATATTGTTCCGATATTTGGCAAGTTGCACTATTTCATTGCAGATAAAGAAGGCAATACTGCCATAGTTGAGTTTATCGGTGGGGAAGTTGTAGTTCATCATGGTGTTGATTTAAGGTATAAAACAATTACAAATAATAGTTATTCATGCTCTGTCAACTATTTTTATGAAGGCAAAAATATAGGTGGCTATAATGCTTCTCTTAACAGGTTTTCCAGGATTGTTGAGGCATTGGAGCAACCCAAAAGCGTACAGAAAAAATCTTCAAATGCTGATGATGAAGCTTCAGCTTTCGATGTTTTGAATAAAGTGTGGATAAAAGAATGGACAAAATGGAACATTGTTTACAACTTAAGCAGGATGCAAATAGAATATAAAACTGACGTTTCACAATCAGTGAAAAAGCTTGATGTTAATAGTTTTAATTTCTCGGAAAATGCTGTTCCTCTTTATGTAAATATAAATAATTTCTTCTCAGGTGATATTTATGATGAATTTATTCCATTTAATGCAGAAGTTAACAAGCAACTAATGATAAATACTATAGCTCTGACCGGTGTTCCGTTGAAGCAACAGGAGATTGAAATGATGGCATTATATCCTGAAACTAAGGATGAGGTTTTGCAGTTTATGAATAAAAGAGCAGAACAAACCGGGACAATAATTGTTAATATTGAAAAGCTTAAGACAAACGATGGTGTGGTAAATATTGGGTTGTTTGACTCTGCTGAGTCTTTTGATAAACTCCAGGCTTTTAATGGTGGCAGAGCCGGTGTGAAGAATGGTGCTGTTACCTATGTCTTTTATAATGTGCCCTTAAAAAGGTATTATGCTTTGGGTTTTTATCATGATGAAAACCTTAATGGTAAAATGGATACAAATATTTTTGGAATTCCCAAAGAATCATACGGCTTCTCGGTACGGGGCAGAAAATTTGACTCAGCTAAGTTTATGTTTGATGAACCAAATATGATAATTACAGTCAAACCAAGATAGTTCTATTTATTGTTTATTATTATTATTAATTGTGTTTTTAAAATCCTAAATTTGTTATAATCTAATTATAAAAAAAAGAAAAAATGGAAAACAAGATCACTGAAATATTTAAGCAGGCTATTATAATGGAACATCGTGGCAAAGCTTTATACGAAAAAGTTTCCGAGCAAACTAATAGCGATGAAGTAAAGAAAGTATTTGATATTATGGCTGAAGAAGAACAGTCGCATATTGAATTTTTATCAAAACAATTTGCTTATTATAAGAAGAATAACAAGTTTGATAAAAATGACTTCTCATCTCAGAAAAAGCAAGATGCAATAGCAGAGAACATTTTGACCAAACAGATAATAGAAAAAATCTCAGGATCCGGTTTTGAATCTGCTGCTATTTCAGCTGCAATAGATATGGAAAATAAGTCCATAGAAGTTTATGCAAAACAGGCAAAAGAGACTACTGACCCAAATGCAAAGGAACTCTTTGAATGGTTGTCGAATTGGGAAAAAGGACATCTTGAGTTGTTGATGGATTTAAACAAACAGCTTACTGAAAAAGTATGGTATGATAACAATTTTTGGCCATTTTAAATGGTAACGACTATTGTTTATAAGATCATTAACTTTGTCGATTATTAAAATAATACTTTGAATAATGAAAGCTCCACGTGTTACAAAAGTGACCACGCATGTTTTACAGGAGATGAAACTTCGTGGTGAAAAAATTGCTATGCTGACTGCTTATGACTACAGTATGGCCAGAATTATTGATAGTGCCGATATAGATGTTATTCTTGTTGGAGATTCTGCTTCAAATGTAATGGCCGGTTATAAAACTACTTTGCCCATTACATTGAATGAAATGATTTATCATGCTGGCTCTGTGATGCGTGCTGTGGAACGTGCTTTGGTAGTTGTAGATATGCCGTTTGGAACATACCAGGGTAATAGCAGGGAAGCGCTTAACTCTGCCATTAGAATCATGAAGGAATCTAATGCAAACGCTGTTAAGCTTGAAGGAGGGCGAGAGGTGCTGGAAAGCGTTGATCGTATTTTGTCTGCTGGAATTCCTGTTATGGGTCACCTGGGACTTACTCCACAGTCTATTAATAAGTTCGGAACTTATATTGTGAGAGCAACACAAGATGATGAGGCAGAACGATTATTTGAAGACGCACAAAAACTTTCTGATGCCGGCTGCTTTGCTCTTGTACTTGAAAAAATTCCGGCGAAACTGGCTGCTAAGGTTACTGAGTCAATAAATATACCTACCATTGGTATTGGTGCGGGAAGTGAAGTTGATGGACAGGTGCTTGTTA
>JAWOBS010000316.1:0-11544 GCA_046484145.1 Bacteroidales bacterium | reverse complement strand
ATAAGCAGGATAATAATCAGGATGAAAAAGAGGAAGAAAAACAGCAACAGCAACCACGCCAGGAAGAATTATCACCCAGGGAAGCTGAACGAATATTAGAAGCCCTCCGTCAGGAAGAACAAAAAGTGCTTGAAGAGATGGAAAAGGATAAAAAGCAAACTGTGCCGGCAAGAGGACAAAAAGAGTGGTAATAATAATTTATTAGAACTAAGTTGTTACAATATGAGCAGACTTTTATTGATAATTTCGTTAATATTATTTTTTAACCTGAACTTATATGCAGAAGAAATAAATTTTGAGGCATCTGCACCTTCGCAGGTTCGTGTTGGAGAAAGATTCAGGCTCACCTTTAGTGTAGATGCCAAACCGTCTGAATTTACAGCTCCGCGACTTAATGATTTCAGAATCATATCAGGCCCAAATCAATCTTCAAGTAGTTCTGTGCAAATAATTAACGGACAAGTTTCAAAGAGTAATACATATACTTATACATACATTCTTGAAGCACTAAATGAAGGAAGTTTTAAAATTGATGGTGCTGTTATAAACCATAACAACAAGCAGTATAAGTCAAATACGTTACAGATTAATGTTGTAAAAGGAACTTCTAAAGCATCACCGGGGAGAAACCGGGAACAAACTAATGATAATGCAGCAATAAGTGATGAAGATATATTTATTAAGGCATTTGTCAGCAAAACTTCACCATATCAAGGCGAACAACTTGTTTTGTATTATAAAATATACACAAGGCTAAATATAGCTCAGTATTCATTTTCAGAAATTCCCGCTTTAAAAAGCTTTTGGAGTGAAGAAGTAAACATGGGCTCAAATCAACAGGCCAAGACTGAAAACTTTAATGGCAAAAGATACAGGGTTGCAGAAATCCGCAGAACAATTATTTTCCCTCAGAAAAGCGGTGAAATAACCATCGATCCGCTGGAAATTGAATGTATAGTCCAAATTCCAACACAACAAAGACGAAGGGGAAACCTAATTGATGAGTTTTTTGGAGGTTCTTTCTTTGATCAGTATCAGAATGAAAAAATTTTAATCAAATCAAATCCTGTAAAATTAAATGTCAAGCCCTTGCCTGCCCAAAACAGGCCTGCAGCATTTAATGGCCTGGTGGGCCAGTTTGATATTTCCGCAAAATTAAGTAAGCAAGATCTTAAGCAAAATGATGCTGCTAATTTTGAAATTACTATTAATGGTAATGGCAACATCAGAATGATTGATGAGCCTAATATTAACTTTCCTGTAAATCTGGATACTTTTGACCCAAATATTAAAGACAATATCAATATTAGCAATAATGGAGTTTCAGGTAAAAAATCATTTGATTACTTGCTGATTCCCAGAACCGGCGGAGAGTTCACAATTCCATCCGTAAAGTTTTCTTATTTTGACCCAGACAAAGGCAGTTATGTTAATAAGTCTACTGAAAGTTTCACCATAAATGCTGCTTCACCTGACTTTTCCGGAACAGATTCGGAATCTGCTTCCCAGGAAGAAATTAAATTGCTTTCAGAAGAAATACGATTTATCCACACAAAATCAATTAATCTAAACAAAAAAGACGAATTATTCATTAAATCCAGGCTATTCTACATTTTACTAATTACACCTGCATTATTGTTTGCTTTATTAATAATTTACAGGCGCCGACAAATTCAATTACACAGCAATAAAGCATTGTTGAAAAACCGCAAAGCACAAAAATTGGCAAGAAAAAAATTAAAGAATGCAGAAAAATACTTAAATGATGGAAAGCGTAATGAATTCTATGATGAAATATCTAAGGCATTATGGGGTTATATATCGGATAAATTAGACCTGCCTCCTTCCCTATTGAACAGAGATAATATAAAAAAAGAATTTGAAGTTAATGCTATAAATGAAGATTTGGCAAATCAGTTTTTATCTGCTATAGATGATTGTGAGTATGCAAGATTTGCACCCGGAGATCATAAGGAAATTATGGATGATATTTACAATAAAGCAGAGTCAATTATAATAAATACAGAAAAGGAATTAAAGAAACAAAAAGCTTAAAATAGCAATTATAAAAGAAATGATAAATTAATTGTTCTTAAATTTACAAAGCTTTATAAGGCAAACCACAAACAAACCAGGAATGAAAGTATCAGTTTATATATTTACCCTAATACTATTTATTAGCAATTTATATGCTAAGGGGGAAAATGTTGAGAAAATATTAGATGAAGCTAACCGGGCATATATAAACGAGGAATATAAATATGCAGAAGAGCAGTATGAAAAAATTATTGATATGGGCTATGCTTCAGCAAGCCTGTATTATAATTTAGGGAATACTTATTTTATGGAAGAAAAATTTGGGCCTGCCATACTTTATTATGAAAGAGCAAAAAGGCTTAATCCTTCCAATGAAGATATTCTGCATAATTTAAAAATAGCAAATTCACGTATAGTCGATAAAGTAGAACCGGTACCGGAATTGTTCTATAAAAAATGGTGGAGAAATTTGTTGACAATGCAAAACAGTAATGGATGGGCTATTACAGGAATTATTCTTACTGTTTGCTTCTTCATAAGCTTGTCAGTATATTTATTATCTAAGAGTATTAAAATAAAGAAATTCACATTTTATACAGCTCTGATCATATTACTACTTAATGCTTTCAGCCTGATTTTTGCATACAGGTCTTATCAGATTCAAATTGCTGATAATTATGCAATTGTCATGTCTATAAGAACTACAGCTAAAAGTGCACCTTCAGAGACAAGCCCTGATGTTTTTGTTATACACGAAGGTGCAAAGGTTAAAACTTCCAATAAAATAGGTGAATGGGTTGAAATTAAACTTGAAAATGGAAGTGTTGGCTGGATAAAGGAAGATGCTATCGAAATAATTTAGGATGAAACTTTCCCGGTAATTATAATTAAAATTAATTTTTTTAAGCATTATTTACATAAATTGTTGTTTTATAGTTGCTTTTTAGTATTTTTGTCGTTCGTTTTAATTAATTAATTTAATCTAAGTTTAAGCATTGTTAAACTTATAAGCAGCTAAAATGGACCGGCAATCTTCAACTACAAACAGTATAAAAAAAGAATTATCCGGTATTTACAAAAGCTTTTTAGAATACTACTTCACAGAAAGAAATCCGGAAAAACTAAAATCCATATTTGCTCCAGGCATTACTAATATTGGCTCAGGAAATGATGAGCTTGCTATAGGCATTGATAGTGTTATGAGTATTTTTTACAGGGATAAAGAACAATGCCCCGGCACTATTAAGTATAAACAAAAAAGTTTTGAGGTATATCCAATATGCATAAATTCAGGACTTTTAATAGCTGAGCTTGACCTTTGTACAATGATAAACAATATGCCGGTAGCTATGCCGGATTATAGAATTTCAATGGTTATTAGTAATGATAATAATTCTAATAATTGGAGGATCTGTCATATACATTTTTCAAAAGGAGAAATACAATTAGAAGAAGGAGAATCATTTCCGCTGAAAGAAATTGAAGATCGAAATAAAATTCTGGAACATATTGTTCATGAAAGAACAAAGGAGCTGTTTGAACTTAACAAAGAATTAAAGAATGCAAATAAGGATATTCTTGAAATTAAACAACGCTTTGAATCAATATTTGAAAATGTAAATGATGGAATCCTTGTTGCTGATTGGAAAGACAAGAGCTTTTACATGCTTAATCAGAAAATATGCGATATTTTAGGGTACAGTAAAGAAGAGCTAATTAAGCTTTGGTTAATTGATATAATCCCTGCAGAACATTATGCAGATTCTATAAGCAAACTACAGGCGCAATACGCCGGTGAAACTGAATTAGCTGAAGAAATACCTTTTCTAACAAAGGATGACGAAATAAGATATTTCGATGTAAACTCAAAGGCAATTACAATTAATAGCAGGAAATATTTTGTTTCCTTACTTCGGGATATAACTGAAAAGAAGGTTACCCTCGAATTACAAAAAGAGATGGAAATATCAAAACAGGCCTCTGAATCTAAAGATCTTTTCCTTGCTAATATTAGTCATGAAATACGTACTCCTGTAACTGGTATTATAGGAATGACTGAGGTGCTGAACCGAACAAAAATCAGCAAAGAACAAAAAGAGTATGTTGATATAATTAAAGAATCTTCAAGGGTGTTATTAGATATTATTAACGACCTTCTCGATATTGCAAAAATAGAAGCAGGAAAGTTAGAACTTCGAAATGAAGCATTTACTATAACCGATTTGCTGGGAAGCATAAAAACACTCTTTGAGCCTAAGGCAAAACGCAAAAACCTAGATTTAAAATTGTCTTTTTTGATAAATTTTCAACAAAAGATTGAAGCTGATAAAACCCGGGTTGAGCAAATATTAATGAATCTTCTTACAAATGCCATAAAATATACCGAAGAAGGCAGTATAGAAATAATTGTTTCAGATAAAGAAATAGATATGTACACCAGCCTGGTTAAAATAGAGGTCAAAGACACGGGTATGGGAATAGAAGAAAAAAATATCAGCAAATTATTTCAAAAATTCGAACAATTGGATCAATCATACACTCGCACTACCAGCGGAACAGGGCTTGGTTTATATATTTGCAAAGAATTAAGCAAACTTTTGGGAGGTTCTATAGGTGTTGAAAGTGAGGCCGGTAAAGGAAGTACATTTTGGTTTACTTTCCAGGCTAAGAAGCAACTCCTTAATACTGATCCGAGCGACCGGGGTGTCGACTACGAAAATGTTAATCTGGGTATGAAGGTTTTAATAGTTGATGACAAACTAATAAATATAAAAGTAATCAAACTGATGTTAGAATCAGCAGGATGCGAAGTCGATACAGCAAAAAATGGGCTTGAAGCAATAAATATTTTTAATCCTGAGACTCATCAATTTGTTTTTATGGATATTATGATGCCCGAAATGGATGGCATTACTGCGATGAATATTATAAGGGACAAATTCAGAAAAACTCCTCCAATTGTTGCTCTTACTGCAAATGCAATGGAAGGTGATGCCAAAAATTATATTGATAAAGGCTTTACAGATTACCTGGCAAAACCTGCCAACAGGAATAATCTTATAAATATGCTTATTAAATGGGCAAAAAACTAAATGCTTTTATTCGTCTTCTATTGCGGTATATATGCAGCTTAAGAGAAACTTACCGGAAGGATATTTACTTTTCTCAACATGAAGTTTTTGAGAAGTTAACTCAGTAACAAACCATATCTCTGCCATTTGCTCAATATGTATGCTTTGAGAATCTCTAAGAGTCCAAAAATCGGTTCTGGAATCACCTATAGTCATGTGCCCATCTTCGTAGAATACTGTTGGAGCTGATAAATCATAATTTATAACATCAGGCGCAAGTTCAATAATATCCGGCACACCCCATTTTGTGCCTATAAGATCATCGAGATCAAAATGAAACTCAACTTCTTTTTCACAAGAAGCAAAACAACAACTAAACAGAATTATAAGAAAAAAAATGTGCTTCATTTTACAAGTATCTTATTTGTCGATAATAGTAATTTCAACCCTTCGGTTTTTTCGTCTGTTTTCTTCTGTATCCTCAGGAGCTATTGGCCTGCGAGCCTCAAACCCAACATAATCGATATTGCCAAATCCATTTTCAAACATATACCTGGCAACATTTTCCGCACGAGTAATGGATAAATCCTTATGATCTATTGCTTCCAGGGCATCTGAATGGCCTGCTATTTGGATTCTAACATTTGGATTATCTTTTAATTGCTCTATAAGACGATCAAGCTCAGAGTAAGCATCATTTGGTATTTCAGCACTACCGGAAGCAAAGACCAAGTTTCTGAGTTCAAATTTAGAACCTACGATAATATTATCCATTAAAATTTCTTTTTCCACATCCTGTATTGTAAGAACCTGTTCTAATTCCAGCTTCTCTGAATAGAGCCAATAACCGGGTGCTGTAACAATAACTGAATAGTTTTCCCCCGTCATAAAGCTAATATTAAATCGGCCAGTATTTCTATCCGAGCGGGAAGTTTCAATACTTCTTCCTGTATTATTATCCACAATCTCAACAGTAGCTCTTAATGGCTGCAGTGTTGTTCTATCTTTCACATAACCAGATAAATTTGTCCTTCGTACACTCACAACATCAGCATCCATATCCATATCTCCCGGGTGGAAGTCTATTCTTCTTCTCTTTTCATCAAAAACGAAATTAACTTCAAACTGCTTATATGCATTGAGATGCACAAAGAAATCATCTTGTCTTAAATTAAAATGATCTTTAAAAATATTATGTACCGATACTATGTAGTCATCAATACTTGGTGCATAAATCTCAAATTTACCCTGACTATCGGTAAGTGTTGATATAACATTTCCCCTGGAATCAACTGCATTAATTCTTATGTTAGAAACATCAATCCTGCCTAAAGTTGATAATTTACTCCTGTTTAATATTACTCTTCCAAAAATTTTATTTCTTTCAAGAAAAGGCACAGTAATATTGGTGTTTTTATCAACATGCACTAGAATTTCACTAAAATCGGGAACAAAAGAACCATTTTTATCAATATTGTTAATTTCTATTCTATATAAACCTGCAGCAAGGTTTTTGTAAGAAACAACTCCGTCTGTACCAGATAAAAGCCTGTTATTAATAAGCTGGCCGGTATATTCATATTCTTTATCAAATTCATCATGTTCTTTTGTATCCTCACGATAGATGCTCACAAGAACACTGTTTACACCGGGCTCATTTGGATCTTTCTCTAAGTTTCCATTAAGATCTCTGAATACATGCACTTCCAGATCATGATATTTAACACGGGGTTGATTCCAATAAAAATCCTTTTTAAGCTTAATTTCAAAATAAGCATTACTGTAATCATATTTATCTTCAGTAATTAAGTCGGTAGAAACCTGGTAACTAAGAGTATTTAAAAGCGACACAGTAAATCCTCTTTTAAAATATATATCAAGTTCATTATGCATGTGCAATCTCGTTGTTTTATATGTAAAATCATGCATAAAGTTTAGTTTTGAAGAAAGCTTTACAATGTTTTTATAAATAAAGCTCTCATAATAAGGCATAACCCTGATATTTTGAGTATAGGTGTTGTAGTAGAAGTATTGTAATTGTTGGTTTAAGGCGTATGGCCCATAGAAATAGTTCAGATATGCTCCCCAATTGCCCCTTTTCATATTAAGGCTGAAATATGCATTAAAAAATTGTTCCCTGGCCTCAAGGTTAAAAACATTAGATTCAACTCCCGGTTGAGAGTAGCTATCAACAAAGGAGTATCCCAGTGTTAAAGAGGGATTAAAATATACATTATAACTTTCTCTGATACGCGTACCTATTTCAAATTTAGCACTATTTGTTACAAAATCATTTCCATTATATAGGAAATACGCGTTTGAACCTTGATTCTCATATATTGGGCTTAAGTATAGAGTAAAACCTTGCTCCATATATTTTGTTGTCCTGAACTTTACCATCCTGTTACTATGGAATTTTTCTGACGAAAATCCTGTTGTAGTTTCAATAACCGGATTATTTATCCTATCCAGAATAATTAAGTCAAATAAAAATCCATCTTTATAAGGATATGTAATAACACCCAGGAAATTATGTCTTCCGGAGTAGTGCCCGTAATAATTAATACTGCCAAACTGCTCATTTAGTTTGATCCTTAGTTTATTAAACCTACCTGAATAATTAATCCTGAAGCCATAACCAATTTCCTGCTGATTAGTGCTTAAAAACATCGCATCACTTATACCTGCGTCGAGCGAAAGTTTGTGATTTTTATACACATTAATATTGGTATTAACACCATATATTCTGGCATTTGTATTATGATACTTGTTATCAACATATGCAAACCTACTAACAACATTGAAATTTTTAAACCTGGCATCAAATACTCCTCCGTAACTACGAATAGGTCTGAATTGATTTTCTCCGGCTATTGCACTTAATTCATAATTCTTTGCAAATCTGTAATTTAATCTTAATCCTCGTCCAAAGCCATGTTTCAGAGACATGCCACTGACATCCCCTGCAATAACATCAAATATTCTGGAATTATAAGCTATTCTGAACCGACTTCTATTTAAAAAATTCTCACTTCTTCCAATACCATATGCCCTGAATTTATAATTTATACTTCTATTTTTCTTAAACAAAATATTACCCGATGCACTTCCTGAAAAGTATGGTGAATACTCACTAAACAGGTTATGCATCATAATTTCAATTATCAAAGGTATTTCACCCGGAGGTATCTCGTATTTATAATCATCTATTAAATGCCTGAACCAAAAAGTAGTAGTAAAGTTTGTGTCATCACTAACGCCGTTCAAATCAACTCTGTACATGGTTTGCATTGTTTCTCCGTTCTTCTGCTCTAGCTTTACAGGAATTGTCAGAACTGTGTCCCTGCCCGATTCTACAAGCACTTCCATGCTATACTTATTATCCTTTTCTCCGGGTAAGGTAACATTATCAGTGCTGGACATAACAATATGTACAAGTTCATTTACATTTCCACGATTGTTTAGAGTAAAACTAATTTCACTATCATTTTTTTCCTGGTCAAAATAGGCAACTCTCGTAATTGGCCTGAATATCAGATCAGAGATCCTTGGGATTTTAACATAGCAATAAGCATTAGCCAGTGTTTGCCCATCCCTGTCATTAACAGAGCCTATTATTGAGTAGCCAATATCACCTTTTACATCGCGGGTAGCCGCTACTCTAATAGGAATCCTGATAGAATCATTTGAATCAATAGTGAAACTTCTTCTATCGTCTTTTATTATGGTCCAACCAACAGGAGCATTAAAATCAACAATCACAACTTGCGGAAAGTCACCATCATTAACAACTGTAAGTACATTAAAAAATGATTCAGTAGGTTCAACAACTAAATCGGTGCTCCTAAAATAGGTCTTGATTTTAAAATAATCGTTTTCTGTATTGTTGAAATTTTGAGCAAAGGAATAATAACAAATGAAGATAGTAAAAACAACAGATAACGAATATTTTAATATAATTTTCATCTTTCAAGTTAGTTATTGCACCGAAAGTTTTAATTCAATATCAACAACATAATAGCCGGGTGGTTCACCCAGCAGTTTATCAATACCTTTGCCACATTTGTATGAGAGAATGATTATATTATCATCAAAGCTGCCCTGTGGTGCACCCATTATTAGTGGTTGATACAGGCTTGTCAATTCTTGTTCCGGTTCAATATAAGGAGACAAATCCGTAATGCCGCCACCATCTTCAGCAAAAATACTAATATAACTAAGATCAAGGTCAACTCCAGAATCTCCTTCTATTTGAGCTGTCATTGATTTGAATTCAAGCTTCCATACTTTTGTTGGATCAACGTCATCAGAAAAATGAATAGCTATCCTTGTCCACTGATTATAATCAACTCCTTCTTTATATTTATTTAAAGAATTAATATTAAAGCTAACACTACCTCCGCTTGTTATCCTGATTAAGCATGTATCAGCTTCACAATCCTGCGCACAAGAATCATTATAAGTAAACAGGCTTACAATAAATATAAATAAGCTATAGAAAAAAACACTAATTACTTTTTTATTCATTAAGCTGAATTTATTGATAATATATTTAAAGCCCGGTTATATGCAAACTGGCTCCAGACTTATAATTAAAGTTATAATAATCATGAAAAAACAAATTTTCTTAATTAAGAAAATGATATGTTGCTTATTCTCAATGATCAATAACCTTTAAACAATAAGTAACTAAATATTTATAAAACTTTAAAAAGCCAGGCGAAAACCTCACATGGCTTTTTAAAACATTATAGAATAATAGAAAGCACAAAATAAATTATGGAGTAGGACGTAAAATAAGAAATACGTTAGTTGCATATCTATCTGCTGCTAACTGCTGAGACAATATACTTGCTGTATTCATGTCCCCAATCTGTGTACCACACTCCCAGTGAATGTTAAAATCATTTTGATTAATATCTCCTGCATTAGTTGTTGCATCATAACCAATAATAACAATTTCTGTAGCAGTTAAAGCTGCAGGAGCAAGTGGATCAATTGATTCTGTAATCTGGGTAGTAAGGTCTAATGTCCCATTTGAGCTAACATAATACCCAATATTATCAAGAGCCATTCCGGTGCCAGTTTCATCATCAGTAGAAACTAAAGTAGCCTCTTCTGAATACATAATAACATCCCAGTCAACCGAAGAAGCAACAGTAAATCTTGTATCATATGATGGCGTATTATCAATACCATTCTGGTAATCTGCAAGTGTATTAAAATTAAATTCAATATTACCGCCTGATACAACATTTAACCTTAAAATAGAACTTAATGTGACAGCAACAGGAATTACTGTCCTGTCATCAACTGCTTGTCCGTAAGAAAAATTTCCAAAGAGCAAGCTGGCAATTAAGATTAGGATAATTTTTTTCATAGTCTTAGATTTTTAATTCGTGAGAAAAAACTTTTTATTTAACAATCAAATATAACACATATATTTAATTCAAGGCATAAAATTAACAAATTCTAACAATAATTGTTGATTTCTTTTTAATTATCGTATTATTTTTCCTGTTTATCCTTGCAAAATATTATATTTATACGAATAAACTCCCTTTAATGTTTAAGATAATTCTAAGCTAACTTAAACCCGATAACAAGTATGTCATCAATTTGATCTTCATCTCTTTTCCAATCACAGAAAGTTTCTTCAATTATCTCCATTTGTTTATCCATGGGTTCTGTATGAATTGCCTGAAGCATATCAACAAAGTTTTTCAAAAGAAACTTTCTGTTTTTGGGGCCTCCAAATTGATCAGTATAACCATCAGAGAAAATATAGAACCATGTTGGCCTGTCAACATGAATTGTTGTTTTTGAAAAATTCCTTTCAAGTTCCTTTTGCTTGCCTCCTATTGACATTCTATCTCCTTTTATTACATTAGCTTCACCATCTTGTATATAAACAACCGGGTTTTGAGCACCTGAAAACTGAACGGTCCTGTCAATTTTATTAATTACGCATAGGGATAAGTCCATGCCATCTCTGTTATTCCCTTCTTCTTGTTTTAAAGTTTTTCTGATTCCTTCATGAAGTTCTTTAAGAATCATATTAGACTCAGTAATTCCATGGTGAGTAATTTCATCCAACAAATTATATCCGATCATTGACATAAAAGCACCGGGAACACCGTGGCCTGTACAGTCAACCGCTGATATGATAAATTTATCATTATTAATTGGCAAAAACCCACCATTATTGCTATTCTTAACTTCATTATGATGGCCCTGGTTTGCTGTTTTAGAATAACTAAGATCGTGTGCATGATCAATTTCTTTAAACCAGTAAAAATCACCACTAACCGTATGCAATGGCTTGAAAAATATAAAAGACGCCGGCAAAAACTGTTTTAAATTCTCCTGGGGAGGCAATAATGCCCGTTGAATTTCTTTAGCATAATTAATACTATGAGTAATTTTAATATTTTGG
>JAWOBS010000289.1:0-3253 GCA_046484145.1 Bacteroidales bacterium | reverse complement strand
CATTCCTTCACCATGATGAGAAGGAAACAAAAAACAATCAGCCCAATTAAGCAGTTGATATTTCGCATCTCCTCGAACATAACCAGCAAAATTGACACATCGTATTTTCTCGGTTGAGACATATTCCTTTGCATCAGCAAGCTCAGCACCATCTCCTGCTATCATCAATGAAACAACTTCATGTTTTTCATTAATTAGCTTACAGGCGTTAATAGCCTCATATATGCCTTTATTCTTTTCAACACGTGACAGGAATAAAACTTTAAATTTTTTTTCATCAACTTCATCCTGAACATGATAATAATCTAGCACTCTGTCATCCACCGTTGTTGTCTCAAGGTATACCGGGCCGGCATACCCCATTTCACGCAGGCTGACCTTGAACTGATCCGCCAGAACAATAAAGGCATCGGCCTGGAAATAATATTTTCTGAACAGCCACAGTCCTCTGGCCCTTAATTTTTTCTCAAAGTTCAAGTCCCATCCGTGTATAAACACAACAACCTTTTTGCCTTGTTTTTTTGCTGCTCGCAAAAACAGACCATCACGAATAATCGCATTAAATGCCAGTGACGGGTTTAAATGCACAATATCATACTCGGCAACCAGTTTCTTAAATTTTTTGTAATCTGCCCGCATACGCAGCGGTAACTGAATGACATTTTCACCTTCACGACGACAAGCAGTAAAGTAATCAACCCCTGACGGTAGATAAGACTGCAGAACTTTATAATAATTTGCCACACCGCCCATCATTTCTATCTGCGGTATTGTGATCAAAATTTTCATCAAACACCTTTATTTACCGGCACTATGTCTTAAAAAAATAATTTTTATTATAGCACTTCATTGTAAAAACGCTCATATTTCAAAACACACTCACTGATTCTATATTTTTTCAAATAATCTTGCCGCTCTACCGCAAGCTTTTTTTCTGAATCGCCATCAACCAAAATCGAAATTTGTTCCAAAAAAGACCTGCTATTGTTGCTTATAAAAAAATCACAGCCTGGTATATTTTGTGCAATTGCCAAATGTTCAGGAATATCGGATAATAAACATGGAACACCGCTGAAAAGCGCTTCCAATAAAGACAAGGGAAGCCCTTCATGGGTTGATGTACTTAAAAAGCAGTCAGATATTGCAAGTAAATTTGGCACATCACTCCTCGAACCTAATAATTGCACCGTATCTGCTAAATTCAAATCTGTAATAATTTTTTGTAGATTATCCTTTTCCGGTCCGTCACCACAAATAAGATATTGAATCTTACGGCCAACCAGATGCTTCTTGAGCAAATAAATACCCTTTAGGGCAAAAGAATAATTCTTTTGAGTTCTTAGATTGCCAACACTTATAATAGTAAAAACTTTAGGTGTAATACCCAAATCCATACAAACCTTATATTTTTCTGAATCATTAAGAATAGACCTGTTAAAATCCACCCCATTTTCTATCACACAAAAATCTTTAATCAATTTAAAATGTTTTCTAGAAGCTTCAGAACAAAATACTATTTGACAACCTAAAGCCAGCGCCATATCGAAAAAAGACCATGATTCGGTAGAATTATGAATAGTTGAAATATGTCTGGGTTTTTTCAGCAACAACTTTCTTGCTAATCCAACAAATTTATGTGACAACTTCAAATGAGAGTGGATTATTTCATATCTATTGTTTTGCATTAAATTAACAAGTTTTGCCAATGGTCTTAAAATATTGATCCCGGAACCGGGTTTACGTCCTAAAGAATAAACCTTAACACCAGCCTGTATTAACCTTTTTTTAGCATTAGCTTCGAAATCGGAATCATTAAATACGTCAATAAGAATAATATCTACTTTATGCCCTTTCTCGATCAATTTGACTGTCAAATCGGATGCTAATTTTTCAGCACCGCCTGAGGTCAAGCTACATAAAACCTGCGCGATTCTCACACCCTCTCCTTGCCTATTCTATGAATATTGCTTCTGCCCTAAAAACCCAACCAGTTTTTCATAACAGAAATCAGGATCGTGGTTGTTTTTGAAATAGCTGCGAATTCTTTCTTTGAATGCAAAATAGTCTTGTTCATTTTGAAGCAACTCTAAGGCATTTATCAGCTCTTCTATATTTTTTACAAATACCCCTAAGCCATATTCCTTAATAATATCGCTAGGATCAAATGTTGAGATTACAGGTACATTCTGGGACCATGCCTGCAGAAACGTATTTGGGAAGCCTTCTATTGTGGATGTACAGACAAAAACTTTTGCCTTTGCAAATAAGGCATTTACATATTCCAAACTTTGTGGGCCCAAGAAAGATAAATTAGGAATTTCCTCTACAACACTCTCACACGTTTCAAACAATTCTTTATCAACAGGACCACCGACCATCACAAAATTTAGATGAGGCATTTTTTTTGCTATATCAATAAACCACTGAGGGCGTTTAAGATATCTAAAATTACTCACCCAAAGAATATAATCCTCAAGACCTGAATCTGTTTCTAAGTGTTGCCATCTGTCTTTATCCCAAATATTGGGAATGACCAAGCCACTTTTATTATAATTTTTCAAAAGCAAGGCTTGCTGTAAATTATTCTGAAGAATGAAACTATCAACTCTTTTCAAACCATAGCGAAAAAGTTTTTTATCATGATCCGCTGCTATCAACTCTTTACTGATTTGCAAATCAGAATCACTTGCAGCAAAAAAAACTATCTTTGTATTAGTAAGTTTGGCGTAAAGAGACAGGTATGAAAGCGCCCGGGTTGCGCCTCTGATTATTATTATTTCAGGTCGATACCGAAAAATTAAAAATAATGAATAGAACAGTTCAATTAATATCCCAATATATCTTTTGGTCGGATATCTTAGAAAATTGATAAACTCTAATCCTTGGGATTTGTTTTCTGAGAAACTATACACATCCCATCCTTTTTTAGAAAAAATGCTCGCCCATAAATACATTTGTAATATTATACCACCAACCCTGCCCTCTTCCCCCTTAATTAATTTATCAATTCCTTTTGTCCAGATAAACATTGTCTTCATAACTTTACAGTCCAAAGTTTTATTCCCTCGGCCAGCCAGGCGAAGAATTGATCCACCAGAGGGCGTGACAATTCCTGGCGGACGGCCTGGCGCTGATCCGGCGCGGAGCCACGGATGCTGTCCTCGACCTTGTAGAGGGCGGCGATGCGCACCAGCGCCTCGTCGACGATGGGCGAGCCCTTTTTCGGCCTGGCCTTGATCAGCTTGCGCCGTCC
>JAWOBS010000203.1:0-6385 GCA_046484145.1 Bacteroidales bacterium | reverse complement strand
TTTTCCAAAATCATATAAGGCCAGTCAGAAATATTGATGTCATCAAAATAAACGAGGCTTTTTAAAAGATGTAAAGTATTACGCTGTCGATATTTGGTTTTGTAATATTCAAGTAATTTGTCGACTTTATGAGTTTTAAGAAGGAAATAAACATCGATAAAGTCTTTTGAACGAGTTCCGTTTCCTGCAATGCTTTTAAAAGCTCCAATGTACGTGCTTCGACTGTATCTTTGAATAGCATTTGAATTGTGTTTTTGGTATGCCGGTAATAATACTTAACCAGTTAAGAGTTTTTTTATCCAAATAGGCTGTATTGACTGCTGTATTTATTATTTCTTTTTTCCCATATATGCTGATCAGGTTAACGAAGTCTGAAATATCACCTAAGGTAAGAATTCTTTCGATGATAAGTTCTTTGTTTTTGTTAATGTCAAGGTTTTGATAGTCTACATCCCAAAAGAATCTTTTGTTAAGTTGTACAAAAGTTTTGTTGGATTGCTGCATGGGATTTAGGGTTTATCAGTTTAAGTTATTGCTATCATACAAATATACAAATTTTAGTTTGTATTTAGAAGTAAAAACAGTTGAGATTCTATAACTCTGTGGCTTTTCTGAAGTTATTTTTCTATGTTATTGGTGATTGCTTTAGAGAAATATTGCAAGCAGTGTTAATTTTGTTTTATTCCACGCAAAAACCGCAAAATTGAAAATACACGAAATTCGCAAAGACAGGATTTCGCAGTTTTCCTTCAAAGATTTGCCGATAGCTTGGGAATAAAAGAAAATTTGATTTTACTGCTTTTGGTGATTGCTGCAGAGAAAAATTGTAAGCTAGTAAAAACATGTTTTTTTATTCCACGCAAAAATGGCAAAATTGAAAATACACGAAATTCGCAAAGACAGGATTTCGTCTTTTCCTTCAAAGATTTGCTGATAGCTTTGGGGAATAAAAGAAAATTTGACACTGCTGATTACTTCTCGTTTAAATATTATTTTACTTTTGTTGTTTGAATATAAAACAAATAATTTTTCATGGCAAATGTGCTTTATATAACAAATGACGGACTTACTGACCCCCTGGGGCAATCACAAATAATTCCTTATTTACAGGCTTTGTCCGGAGAGCATAATATTCATATTTTGGCTTGCGAGAAAGCTGATGCATATGAGAAAAACAGTGAGCACGTTCGTGGAATTTTAAATCAATCCGAAATTAGCTGGGCCAGAGTTGCTTATCGTAATAAGCCTGCAGTTATTAGTTCCTGGCTGATGCAAAGAGAAGTGAAAAAGGAGGCCGGCAAGATTATCAAAAGGAATAATATTGATATAATACATTGTAGAAGTTATCCGGCTTCAATAACAGGAATGTCTTTGTCGGAAAAATTCAACATACCATTTATTTTTGATATGCGCGGGTTTTGGGCAGATGAACGCGTTGACAGGCATATTTGGAATAAAAAAAATCCCGTTTTTCTATTTCTATATAATTATTTTAAAAGGAAAGAGAAAAAACTGCTTGCTGCTGCTTCTCATATAATTACTCTTACAACTAAGGCAAAAGATATACTTGTAGAAAAGTATAATGTTGAAAGTAATAAGATAAGTGTAATTCCATGCGCTGCTGACCTGAAATATTTTAAACCACAAAAAAGTGAGGTTAGAAAGAAGTATAGAAATATCCTGGGCTTGAAGGATGACGAGAAACTGTTGATGTATATGGGTTCTATTGGGTCTTGTTATTTATTAAAGGAAATGCTATTGTTTTATAAAGCCGGTAAAAATCTTATTCCGGGCTTAAAAATGGCTGTTTTTAGTTCTGAGAACAATCACAGTTTTATTAAGGAGACAGCTGCAAGTATTGGGATTAAAGAAGAGGAGCTTATTTGCAAGTTTCTTCCCCGAAGAGAGCTTGTGAAATATTTGTCAGCAGTAGATTATTCTGTGATGTTTTTTGAGAAGTCTTTTAGCATTCAGGGCTCTTCGCCAACTAAGCATGGAGAGTTGCTTGGAATGAATATACCTGTTGTTCTTAATTCCGACGTGGGCGACCTTGAAGATATCGTTAAAGAAAAAAACACCGGGTTTGTTATAAGGAATTTTTCAAAACAAGAATTTGAAAAAGCTTATCGTTATTTGGATGTAAAAAGTTTTTCTCAGGAAGACTTTAGGTTTATTGCAGAAAAATATTATTCTCTGGAAAAAGCTGTTGATAGTTTGAATGTTATATATAACAAATTAGCAGGGAAGTAAATTATTTATATATCTTCCTCTCTAGTTTTCCGGATAAAATATTTAACGAAAATGAAATCACCATATCATTAATTGGAACACGGATGACACAGATTAAACGGATTTAAACGGATTAAGACTTTACTTGTTCTTCGTGAATAGCATCGGTTTGTATGTTGTTTTTTCAAAATTTGCAATAATCCAAGTGCTATTCGAAGTTAAAAGATAAATCACTCAGCCTTTTGCACTCCGATATAATCAAAACAAATAAATCATTTATATATCTTCCTCTTTCCCTTTCATAAATATAACAACAAAAGATGCGACAAAAAATGGTATTAAAGGAATTTTTAATCTTACCAGTGCTCCGAAGTTTGCAGAAGAGATACCGACGGCGAATGCAAAGATAAAAGCAAAGCATAATGAGAAGATCACCAATGGCTCCCTGGATGCTAAGCGAATGAACTTTATTATCCTGTTTTTTATAATTACATAGACAATGAATATAAATAACAGAGCATTTTCTATAGCTGATAAAAGGACAAATGTTGTTTCAGCCTCCCACACAAAAGGCCGGAATAAGCCTGCGATCACTGCTGTTGGCGTCTTGGATAGAAAATTAATCAATGTGCCGTCAAATTGGCCAAGGTCATAAAAATTAGTTCCATATTGCTCGTACCGCAAATGGTCTTCATATGTTACTATTGCTTTTTGAATGATTCCTTCAATACTGCCATACATTCCTAAACTATCTCTGAATAAAGACAAACCCCAGATTCCAACGAAGAGAAATAGCATTAATACTAATGGAGATACAACAAACTTCATTATTGGATTGTCGATCTTTCTCAAATAATACCAGCCGGCCCATATTGCAAGCCCCGGTGTTAAAGCTACTATTATGTAGGGCTTGACCATTAACAGCACATAGCCAAATGTTATTATTGCAAGTATATTTGCAAACAGCAATTTTCTTTTAATTATACCAAAATATACTGCATAGATAAACCACGAAAGAGCTGCAAGGGTGACAGTGTCTTTCAATATTCCTGAACCCCAAAATAAAACCGAAGGGAAGAATAATATTGGTATAGCCAATTGCTTGTAGTATTTTGGGTAGAAATGACAAAACAATAAATATAATTTCCAGTATCCTATATAAAAGAACCATGCAAACAATATGCTGGCAGTAAAATAGTTTTTAAATCCCAGGAAAGTAAAAATGCTTGTAATACGAACTATGGCGAATGCCCCGGGGTCATGAGTGTACCAGGAGCCACCTGTTTGAGCCGTAAAGGCACTCAAAGCTTCCGGACTCATATCTCCTGACATTAGTCTTATATATCCTCTGAAATCGGTAAGCATAACATTAACCAGTGATTCGGAGCTCCTGTAATAGCCGGTTGTATCTCCTCCCTGGTAATAAAAATTATAAACCAACCCCAGTGCTATAGCTCCCGCGATGCTTGCAAAAAGCCCGTATACATAATACTGATACGCAGGATTGTCATCTATTTTCTTCTTTTTTATATAATGAGAAATGAGGAAAATAATAATCAGGTAAAATGTGATAATGGTCACATCAAACAGGTCAGGCATCAATGATTTTGTCCAAACATCAGAAGTTTCCATGGTGGATAATTTGTTTCCAAAAGTACAAAAATACTAAGCATTATTGTTTGTCGAGCCACATTTGCAAAACAATAATTTGCCACAGGCGGTTGTATAAGTATGATTGCCCGTTTTGGTAAAAGAGTTTTTTTAATTTTTTTACATATTCAATGTTGAAAACATCATGTTTTATAATCATGTTATCACTTAAATATTCATCACAAAGTGGTTTTAATTCATGCTTCATCCAGTTTCCAAGTGGTATTGCGAAGCCCCATTTTGGCCTGTCGAAATATTCTCTTGGCACATATTCAGCAAGAAGTTCACGGAGAAGGTATTTTGATGTTTTGTTTCTGAACTTAAGTTTTTCGTCAAGGTTTAAAGCAAATTCTACCATACGATAGTCGAGCAGTGGCACTCTGGTTTCAAGGCTGAAGTGCATTGAGGCCCTGTCAACTTTGACTAACAAGTCATCGGGCAGGTATAGCTTTAAATCGAATAGTGCCTGTTGTTCGGCTTTGCTGAGATCTCTTGGCAGCTTGTCGAATTTTTCTGTAAGCTCAAAGTCTACCCTGTAATGAGGCTTGAGGAGTTTGCTTATTTCATTGCGGGAGAAAAAATATTGCTCCTGCGAAAAAATATGGCTTTTCAGCTTGTCTTTGCCGGGTGAAAGAAAAAGGGAAGATGCTCTTTTCATTCTTTGATTTCCCTGTCTCAGAAGGAATGCAGCAGGATTTTTAATTAGCGGCATCATTGGATTAGCTAATCTTCTTGCCCACACATAAGAGCCATAGCCCATAAAAAGTTCATCGCCACCATCGCCGGATAAAACCATAGTTACATGTTTGCGTGCAAGCTTTGATACCAGCAATGTCGGTAAAGCCGAGGAGTCAGCAAAAGGCTCATCATAGATTTCCATTAATGACGGGATCCATTCCTGGGCTTGTTTTTGGTTAACTTCAAACTCGTGGTGATTAGTTTGCAAATGTGAAGCAACTTTTTTTGCCCAAACCGCTTCGTTATACTTGCTGTCGCTGAAAGCAATGCTGAAAGTGTTTACAGGCTTTTTGCTGTATTTTTGAGCAATGGCTGTCACCAGGCTTGAGTCTATTCCACCACTCAGGAATGTTCCGAAAGGAACATCAGAGACCAGGCACTGGCTTACCGCACTTTCTGTTATTCCGCGCAACTCTTCAAGGGCTAAAGATTCATCACTTATAAGCTTTTCTGATATTTTTTCTTCTGCCTTCCACCATGAATTAATTGTAAAATTATCCTTATAAAATCTTCCTAAATGGCCTGAAGGTAATTTTTTTATTTGTGTATAAATACTGTTGGGAGAGGGGATGTAGCCTAAATGTAGAAATTGATTTATGGATTTTTTATCTATTGTTAAATGCTTTTTTATTGAATCCGGCTTTGCAAGGGCTTTTAACTCTGAGGAAAAAGCAAATACTCCGTCTCTTTTATAGTAATATAATGGTTTGATTCCAATTCTGTCTCTTAGCAATAGCAGTTCTTTCGAGTGTTTGTCGTAAATAGCAATAGCAAACATGCCATTTAATTTGTGAACAAAGTTAATGCCCCAAATCGCAAAAGCCTGCAATACAATTTCAGTGTCGGAAGAGCTTATAGGTTTGAACTCCGGTGAAATAACCTTGATCTCATTTAGTATTTCCTTGAAATTGTATACTTCTCCATTGTAAATCATCATGTAACGCTTGCAGTGAGACTCCATAGGCTGATTAGCTTTCTCGCTGAGGTCAATGATTTTTAATCTTTGGTGAGCCAGTCCTGCATATCCGTCATAAAAGATTCCGCTATTGTCGGGGCCCCTATGTGATTGAATATCGTTAAAGTCAAACAGCAATTCTTTGTTTAACGTATTATCAGTACAAATAAATCCGGTTATTCCACACATTGCAAATCAATTTTGCAGTAAATGTATGCTAAAATAATAAAATCACAAAATATGATCTGCTTGTGATTCAGGTGCTGATAATTTGGCAATGGATATAATCACT
Organism: Bacteroidales bacterium; assembly: GCA_046484145.1. Taxonomy (GTDB): domain Bacteria; phylum Bacteroidota; class Bacteroidia; order Bacteroidales; family UBA7960; genus PWND01. The sequence continues at coordinate 521 of JAWOBS010000203.1, read as the reverse complement.
TTAATAAAACGGCACATTCTTACTTATACGCCTCATAACAAATAGCATATCTCGTAGTAAATGCAACGACTTTACCTTTTTCTCCATTTTTGCCTTCAATAACACAAACTGAACTAGGGCCAAATTTACTGTATTCATCACCTAAGTTTCTTGGATCAATTTGCCATACAGTTCTGCCTGATGATACATCAACAGCATGCAGCTTTCGTGTGCTACCACCAATAAAATAGACAATACCATTGAGATAAGACATTTTATTCGATGTCCCAGCGCCTTCACCTTCCCATATAGTTGAACCAGTTTCAGGGTCTAGGCAGTATAGTATGGTGTCCTCACACATTGCAATGATTTTATTTTCTTCGATTATGAAACCCGAAAATAGAAAATCATTAATAAAATTTCTTCTCCATAATTGTTCTCCTGTCATTAAGTCATGGCATACTATACTATAACCAACATTAGCATATATTTTTTCATTATGTATTATAGGGGTGTGAAAAACGCTATTGTTCCAATGAGGT
>JAWOBS010000246.1:0-3992 GCA_046484145.1 Bacteroidales bacterium | reverse complement strand
CAGCAATAATGTTATGACTGTCATGTGCAACAGTGGAAGCTATTGCGCCTTTTTTTAAACCAAATCCTTTTATAAATGCCACTGATGGTTTGCTGTCATTATACCTGTTCTGGACAACTATCTTTAGTATGTCGTTCTCTATATTTGTTGTAATATAGCCATCCACAGCATCCATATTAACAATTTCTTTTTCCGTAATTAGCTGGCCATCAATTGCTTTTATGACATTTGCCTTTTCTGTTTCTGCCGGTACCCTTAAATCAGCAGGACTAAGCTCCCCACATTCAAAATGATTTACATCTTTTTCTTTAAGCTTTTCCATTAAAGACTCGCCATTTTCAGCAAGCTTGATTCCATCAATATAGGTCTTTAAAACACTGAAACTTTTCAGATTATCAACAACAATAAAATCAGCAGCATCACCTTTTTGCAATAAACCGTTCTTTAAACCATAATGCTCACGTGGATTCATGCTTGCTGCCCTGATAACATCAAATATATCGAATCCCTTATTAATTGCATTTTTTACTAATATGTTAACATGTCCTTTAATTAAGTCATCCGGGTGTTTGTCGTCAGAACAAAGCATAATACTTTCCGGAAAATCTTTAATCAAAGGAATAAGCTCTTGAAAGTTCTTTGCGGCACTACCCTCCCTTACCAGGATTTTCATCCCTTTTTTGATCTTTTCTTTTGCTTCTTTTTTGGTAAAGCATTCGTGATCGGTAGAAATGCCTGCTTTTATATATTTATCAAGGTCTTTACCTGATAAGCCCGGTGCATGGCCATCAATAACTTTGTTATACTTAGCTGAAACTTTTATCTTATCCATTACTTCAGGAACATCAAAAACAACTCCCGGGAAATTCATCATTTCAGCCATAAAACCAATATCGGGATTCTTCATAAGTGTTTCTATCTCATCAACACTAATCTTTGCTCCTGAAGACTCAAAATCAGTAGCAGGAACACATGAAGGAGCGCCAAAGCAAAATTTGAAATTTACTTTTTTTGCATTCTCAATCATAAACTCAACACCTTTAACACCCAGCACATTTGCAATCTCATGGGGGTCGGCAACCACACCAACGGTTCCGTGTACAACCGCTATGCGGGCAAACTCCGATGGTATAAGCATTGAACTCTCAATATGAATGTGGGAATCAATTAATCCGGGCAAAATATAAACATCTTCATCAACATCTTTTTCCTTAATATCAGCAATGATTCCGTCTTTCACATATACAATTCCTTTAAAAATTCGCTTTTTAACGATGTCTATAATGTTTCCGGATATTGAAAATTCTTTTTGTTTTGTCATTTTTATAAAATTATTGACTGTTTACTAATCTATTTCAGGCTGCACTTCCCATTCAGATTCCATTTCCCAGAATGCTCTAAGTTGTAACTTTTCTTTAAAATAAATTACCTTTTCAGCTTGTAAGCCCTTTAGGTATTTTCCGGTAGTCCACTTGCCATCTTCGTTTTTATCTTCTATTAACCTAAAGCTATAAGTATCCGGTTTTAAATTTATAAACTCATAAGTGCCGGAAGTGTTAATTATCCTTTCTTTTACTACTTCCTCTTTTTCATTTATTAATTGCAAAATAAATTGGCTGCTATTTTGAGTTAAGTTTAGATTTAATAAAATCTTACCGTAATCCTCTTCTGAATCTGTTCTGAATGCTACCCTCAGGCTATCGTGAGAATTATCATATATGTCAAAAACGCAACTGTCGGGTATTATTAAGCTGTAAGTTGAGTTAGTATCCAATTTGGTTTTAAGATTCAGGCTTCTGTTAGTTATTCCGGAAATCTCAAATTCCGTTTCAACATTAACAGTATCACTTTTTGTCAGAACAAAGCAATTATTTTCAAAGGATTTAATTGGGTTATTGGCTGTAATGACTAATTCCTTAAAATAAGGCAAATTTCCTCCGGCACCCAGGTTGTTCTTAAAACTAATTGCATCAGCAGTTTCAGCTTGAGAGGCACGTCCTCTCCCTCCCCTGTCTCTGTGTTCAGCCGAAAAGTTGACAGTGTCGACAATTTCATTGCCGTCTTTAATCTCGAGAAACAAACTATCCTGCTCAAAATCAACCAGCCACATAGTCAAACTATCTCTTCCTTCATTCATTTCAAAATAATAATTGTCTTCATCCAACGGATTTTTCAAATCTCTAAAGCTAACGCTATCTGTTTCTATTCTAAACGCAATAAGAACAACGTTTTTCCTAATGGTAGCTGCAGATGATATTTTTTGTATAGTGTCTTTTTCCTGAAACAACCTAAGATTATAAAAAGAATAATCTATACTTGCTTTTTCGAGGCTGTCAATAGAAAGAGAATCCAAAATCTCATCTTCAGAAACAACTTCAACTGTATCTTGCAACAACACAACTTCATCCTGATCATTCTCTATAACAAAAATAGTATCGCCCTCTTCGGTAATAATAATCTCCGGTTGCTCAGCTTCATTCTGTAAAGAGTCCGGTAATAGTTGAGGCAATTCAATATATTCGGGAGTAATAAGGCTATCCGAAAAAGCAATTTTTTCATCCGGCTGATCAAAAGTATAAGTAGAATTAATATCCTGAAGAGCAAAGAGAAGATATTGCCCGTCCATGATAAAGCTTATTTCAAAGTCACCTTTGTCATTAGCTTTTGCAATATATTTTGGCTTTTGAAGATAAGGAACAGAATCATAAATTGTATCATAAAGCATAACATAAACACCTTCCTCAGGCTTTAATGTAAAAGCATCTACAACATTTCCTTTTACAGATAATGAATCAAGATAGTCACCGGTTGAAAACACATACCTGAAGTTCATTATAGGATTGCCTTCGGTAAGGTCAACAACAGCATCATCAAGAAAAATATTATAGGTTGTGTTTGCTTGTAACTCTTCGGTCTCAATCTCTATTATAAGGGATTTGCCACGAAGTTTCAATTCCGGATTTGTCGGCAAAGGCGGGGAAACTATCAACTTTTGCTGAATCCCTTTTAGTTCAACATATTCATCAAAATATATCCTGGCAGAACTGCTGTTAAAATTCGTAGAAAAATTCGGTGGATCACTTCTAAGCACCTTGGGCGGCTCTGTATCCTTAGGGCCTCCGGTTGGTGCCACAATGTTTGCACAGGAAAACATGTATGTAATTCCCGAAAAAAGGAGTACGACAAAAATGATTTTCTTTATGTTGACCCTTTGAATCATCATATAAGTTTCTTTAATTAACGACAAAATACAAAATTAGGTATTTTTTAATCAAGATTGCTTTTCTCTTTTTCCTGATAAGCAAATATCATCTTTTTATAACAAATCAAATTTAAAACCTAGTTTTTGGGCGTGCTTGATAAACTTTGGTAAAGCATAGATACAGTTTTCAGCAGCGCCTTGTGAATCGTGAAAAACGAAAATATCTCCCGGCCTTATTTTCCTTGTGACTATCTGAAGGCACTTTTGCGGGCTTACTTTTCGGCTATAATCTTTGCTCATAACTGTCCACATTACAATTTTATACTGTTTTGAAATATGCTTTGCCTGACAAGCTGTTATTTTCCCGTAAGGCGGCCTGAATAATTCCGTTTTTAAAATACTGCCACTTAAAAAAGCATTGGACAAATATTTTTTTAATGGAGTCAGCCAACCATTTAAATGTTTATAACCATGTGCCCCGATTTTATGGCCATCATCAATAATCTGTTGTAATATCGCGGGCTGCTTTTCGGCATTTTCTCCAAGACAAAAGAAAGTGGCTTTCACTTCATTGTCTTTTAATATTTCAAGGATTTTTTTTGTTGTGCGCTCATCAGGGCCATCATCAAAAGTGAGATATACAAGCTTTTCTTTTACTTCAGGACGCCATATCAAACGGCCTTTGTAAAATATCTTTGATGCTTGTATGATAAAATTGTTTAACATTCCTTGATATTAATTTATGATAAAAAATCATTATTGTCCGGTAAAACATATGAGATTTCTCCCT
>JAWOBS010000186.1:0-3140 GCA_046484145.1 Bacteroidales bacterium | reverse complement strand
TTGGCCAGTTTCCATCCCTGGAATGCATCCTGCTGTTCCGCCTTGTCCATGGTTCTGCCACGAGGCTGGAAGATATCAGGAAAAATCTGACATCCAGCCCGGAGCAGTATTTTGCGGTTTTGGCTATGATCGCAACCCGGCTTGCCAAAGAAATGTCTGAGCATGAACTTCCGGAAGTCTTACTGCAGGCGGACGAAATCTCCTTCAGGGAAGGGGAACGCACTTTACTGCAGGAGCGCATGTTGGAGGTCTTCGGGGATTTCGCCAACCTGCAGTTGCTGGAGGCAGAGGAATGTGAATCCTCCAGGGAGGCTTGCAAATCGGCAGAAGAGGCGAGGGGCTTTGCAGAGTCAGGACCAGCAGTGGCACATCCTGGCCAAGAAAATTGGCTGGATCTGAATGTGGCCTCCCTGCAGGAGCTGCAATCCATTCCACATATTGGTCCAGAGAGGGCGCAGGAAATCATTGAGCGCAGGCCACTGTCTGACATAGATGAGCTCCAGGAAATCGATGGCATCGGCCCACAGCGCCTGGAAGACATTAGAGAGCATGTGGTTGTGAAAGCGCATAAGTGAATGTATAAAGATGTGTGTGTGGCATAAGTCAGCATCTCGGACCACGAGTTACTCTTCTGGCGGCTGGAGATTTCAGGGTTCGGACTATATTTTGTAAGATTCACAGGTAAAGGGAAGTTAAGGACTGTAGCCTATGGCACGTGTCTTTTCTGAACCTAATTTATATACATACAAAGATGTTCAGCTAAAACAAATTGTAATTTACTATTTATTAAGCTTCAATAAAGCTGTACTGCAACAACACAATCCTCCCAGCAAAATATTATGATAACAGCGCAAGATGTACATATTGCCAAAGCGAATTGGAAAGATTGGATAAGTGTGTTTGAATATGAAGGAGCAGTGGAGAAAAATCCATTACTCATCTATCCTGGAGTGTTTAATAAGTTTTTGGGTGAGTATAGTGTTCACCGTACTATCCGAGCTGGTAAAAGCGATGAGTTTAGAAAGGCTCTATGCTCAGGAAATGTGGGATTGTCGGACAAACTAAGCGACTCTTCGGGAAAGGGGGTTGATGATCTAGAAGAATTGCTTCGTTGGGACTTTGGGACAATGGAAGGCAAGCGGAGAATGATGTCTGTAATTTCAAAGATTGCCGCATTTCTTGCTCCAGCGAACTTTATTGCTTGGGATAAGTTCGCGCGTAAAGGCATTATACGTTTGCGAGGTCGGCGGGCAACTCACACTTACAAGACGTATGCTGAATATTTGTTCGACATGAATTATTTGTTAGATGGAGAAATGAAAGACTCTTTGGAATCTATTTGTCAATATAATTACCCATCGCAATATTCATCTATGAATAATAGGTTTAATAGAAGAGTCTTGGATGTATATCTGATGAGGATTGGAGGCAGATGGGGATGAACATTGCTTAATCAGAAATAATCTTAACCGTCAAAAGCGACATGCATATTTTCGTTTTGATTTTGTTGTCAATTTTCCCTTATTATCTGCTATTAATTATATATAATTAAACTTTATTTTGGCATGAAAAAAATACAAAAAAACAAAGAATATGTATTAAGAGCAAAGTCTCTTGGAACATTAGGAGAGCTTCTTGCAATCAAGGCACTCGCAGATAATGGATTTGAGAAAATAAGAAATCTAAATGATGAGAAGAGTAATTTCCCCTTCGGGGATTTATTAACAGAGAAAAGTAATAAACGTTATTTGATTAGTGTCAAATCAAGAAACAAATATCAGCGAGATGGTTCGTTAAACAGCAGATATAAACTGGGTGATAAATGCTACCAGAATGCAAAAGTGGCATGCGAACAATTAAAAGCAGAGCCTTATTGGATGGCAGTCCAATTTGATGGTAGGAGGTATTCAGTATATCTTGGAAGTTTATATATGCTTAATGGAAATAAGGGAATTCCTATGAATCAAATTCATCTTACAAAGTATCTTTGCATGGTTGATAACAAAGAGCATGGAATCGACTTTCATCCCTATTTGAATACTTATGACGAGGATTAGCCTGTTATTTTATCTTTGTTATTAAATGCTCTGTTTAATATGTTAGGTAATTTTTTTTCACTATGAATTAAGCATGAACAATTAAGTGAATTGATATGGTATTATATTGTCTTGATAATGCTAAGGACATTGAAAATTGTCAAAATAATCTTATGAGTTCTCTTAAGCGGGATATGCAAAATAAATTATATTTAAAACTCGGTTATCAAGGAGGTGACGTTCAAAATTATGTTTATTATAAAGAAAAGAAAGGCTTATGGTTTTCTTCACTGCTAATGAAAAATAAAAAAATACCAAAATATTGGAACTGTTTTGGATTAGGTTTAAAAGATAATAATGCAGTAGATATTATTGTAGAAATCAATCCTCCATTATCTGGTTGTACTGGAAAAGTAGCCGGGCTTATTGCTCATGATGATAATGGTATTTGTTATCTAATGCACAGGGGAAGAATTGGTGGAGGGAAAAAAGGTATTGGACAGGCTAAATTTATGAGTTGGTACAATGGAGAGACGGCGGAGGTTCTTACATGTAAACGCAAATCATTCAATGCCCTTGTAGTTGCTAGCTTAGAGTCTCAATCAATTACTAATGACATTTATAGATTCGTTTATAAAGTTTATCAATTTAAGAAGGGGTTTACAAAGGATTCAATCAAATAAAGGAAACTAAAGTTGTCTATCAATACATCGAAAGAAAAAATAAAATTTATAAAACAAGCTGTTATTAGTGAGAACACCTATGAAAGTGACAACAATATTGCTAAGCGCACCAGGAAAATATTTAAAACATTTTCTAGAGCACTTTCAGGTAGAAAGCATTTAAGTCAAAATTTGAAGCAAAATGAAATAAATAACTTGGCTCATGTAGTGCAAAATGAGATTGTTCATCCTATATTGGCAGAGTCAACGAATATCTTACGTTCCCAGACTGAATTCGATAATTGGCATAAGATAGCTGCAGAGAAAATCAAAAATAGCTGTCCAGTATCTTGGCAAAATGGCTCTTTCTTAACACTTGGAATGGTTCAGAAAATAATTAATCTTCATTGCAAGGACTTATGGGCACTTGATTTGGTTCCCG
>JAWOBS010000180.1:0-9293 GCA_046484145.1 Bacteroidales bacterium | reverse complement strand
ATTGAAAACAAATCGGTTAATATATCATTTATTAATTTGCTTTTTTCTATTAGATTTTCTGTATTAGGGAAGTTCGTGACTGTAGGAGTCTCCCTGTATCCGGTTTGTTCAGGAAGTTCCCTGGGTTTATGTTGTGTAGCAAATGTGGTGTCAAAAGGAGTGATTTTATCGATGTCATTTGAGTTCCTGAAATGCATATAAAATTCTCCACCAAAATAAAAAATATCAGGATTGTCATCTTCATCTTCTCTTAAATGCCCCGGTTCATCATCCCTCATTTTGTTTAAATAACTGTAATTAATGGAATCTAAAGAATTAAAAAAGCTATTTAATTGTTGGCTTTGCTTTTCTTCAAATAAGAGTTTTTGTGCTAAAATAATTTTATTAAACTTATATGTAGCATTTGTAATTGCTTCACTTACGCCATTTTCAAAATGAGCCTCTTTAACAGCAATAGCATTCCTGATCCAGTATAACTGGATGCCTATTAATCCTATTAAAGAAATTGTAATAATAGTTATTACCAGAAGAATGATATTTTTTTTCACTAAAACTAAATAGTCAAAAATTTATTTTAATTGCATTTTTTTATTGTTATTGCATAAGCAATAAAAATACAGCCTTTTGTTTAAAAAAACAAACACCCACAAACAAAGGTAACGTAGTCATAATGAAATGCTTAAGGCTTTAACTTTATTTAACAGCAAATTTCTGTTTTTTGCTTCTTAATATAAAAATATTATCTACTTTTGTATTGAGGCAAGCTTACATTAATAATGCCAAAGTTCTCAATTGGTTTTTTAGTGTATTAGTTTTTGTGGTTATTAATTGTGGGAAAAAGGTGCTACCGAAAGGAGCACCTTTTTTTATACGTTATCTTCTGCATACCACTCTGAATAAGCTGTTGCTGTTTCATGTAATCGCAGGCTGTGAAGTTCCGTGTTTTTTGGCAGCTTACTTTTAATCTGGTGTGCCATGTAAATTACCATGTTTTCACAAGTAGGTTGAAATGGCAAAATGATAACCCTATATTTATTATTTTTAAAGAAAGGCTCATTTGCATGTGGTGAGTCTTCTTTTATTAATAGAGAATGGTCAAAGACATCTATTATTTTTTCTTTAACTATTTTTTTTAAAATAGAAAAGTCCATCACCATTCCGAGTTTTGGATCAGAATTGTCATCAGAAACATTTCCTTTTAATGTTACATATAAGACATAACTGTGTCCGTGAATACTTTCGCAAGCCCCGTCATACCCACATAAAGCATGCGCTGCTTCAAAATCAAATTTTTTTGTAATTCTTACTGTGTTTTTCTTTTCCATATCTAATATGATATTGTGTAGTTATATGAAGTTCCGGAGTCATTGTCTTCCTTCTTACTATCTTTTTTGTCTTCTTTTTTGCTTGTATAACTCATTCGAACAGAGGCTTTGTTAGCCGGTATCCGAAAAGGAATTTTAATTTTGTTGTTTATTGTGATTCTTACACCACGATTATTAACAGCTACATATTTTATCAAAGATACCAACCTGAGTGCTTCTTCATCACACCCATGGCCAAGACCTTTCACTACTTTTGACTCTATAACTTCTCCAAATGTGTTTACTTTATATTTAACAATTACATCCCCCTGAATGTTTTTATCCAGAGCTTCTTTTGGGTAAATTAAATTGTCATTAATGAATTTTTTTAAAGCATCCTTGCCACCATCAAGCTTAGGCTTCTTTAAAAATTTTTTATTACCTGATTTCTCCATTATTATCAGTAATGTTTGTTTTGCACAAGCATATTTTTACTTGTAGTTATTGTGATTCTCACAATAGTATTATCATTTTTAATTTATTTGTATATCCGGCAATCTTATTTTTTATTTTTGATATTTAAATAAATCAGAAAGTAAGAGTATTTTTGTTACTTCGCAATGTATAACAAAAATACAAAAAGCCTTTCAATACCAATAAATTATTTTAACAACGGTAGTTTCATTGTTTTGCTGACTATATGGATAAGGACACTTTGCTGAAGATTGATAATTTATCAATTGGTTTTTATGATGATAACGAGATAAACCTGGCAGTTAAAAATGTTTCTTTTGAACTGCAGAGGGGACGTATTATGGGAATTGTTGGAGAGTCGGGGAGCGGAAAAACAGTTACATCTTTATCTGTAATGAAGTTGTTGCCTGAAAAAGCAAGTAAAGTCCTGTCAGGTAATATCCGGTTTAATATTTCCGGTAAGCCGGAGATAAATCTTATTAATTGCACAGAAAAGCAGATGCAGGATATCCGTGGCCATTATATAGGTATGATATTCCAGGAGCCTATGTCTTCTTTGAATCCGGTTATAAAGTGCGGAAAGCAAGTTGCAGAAAGCTTGCTGATACATAAGATATGTGATAAAAAATATGTTAAAAGCAAAGTTATTGAGCTTTTTAATGAAGTAAAGTTACCTGACCCCATGAGGATTTATAATAGTTACCCCCATCAATTATCAGGGGGGCAAAGACAAAGGGTGATGATAGCAATGGCAATCTCCTGCAAGCCTTCTTTGTTGATAGCAGATGAGCCAACAACCGCACTTGATGTTACTGTGCAAAATAGCATCTTGCTGTTAATAAAGGAACTACAAAAGAAATATAATATGAGTGTTTTATTTATCACTCATGATCTGGGTGTAGTTGTTGATATTGCTGATGATGTTTTGATTATGTATAAAGGAGAGGTGGTGGAATCGGGAAAAACAAAAATGGTTTTTGAAAATCCACAACATCCATATACAAGTGGTTTGATTCGCTGCCGGCCTTCACTTAAAGAAAGGCCTGCAAAGCTTGCAGTAGTTAGTGATTTTCTGGAGAAAAATATTGTAAAGCAAGAACATAAGAATTCTAATTATGAAGTTTTATTGCAGCAAAGAAAAATGCAGCATGATAAGATTTATTCAAAGCCTCCAATCTTAACAGTAGAAAACCTTAAAACGCAGTTTGTTACAAAACGTGGTTTTTTTGGAAAGGCTTTAAAACACCATAATGCAATTGATAATATTGCTTTTAGGGTATTTGAAGGTGAAACTCTTGGATTGGTGGGTGAATCAGGATGTGGAAAAACAACACTTGGAAGAACACTGCTAAAGTTAATTGATCCGACAGAGGGTAAAATTATTTATAAAGGAATAGATCTGTCAAAACTTAAGCATAGTGAAATGAGAAAGTTCAGGCCAAAAATCCAGATAATTTTTCAGGATCCTTATGCTTCATTAACACCTGGCATTTCTATAGGCGATGCCATCCTTGAGCCAATGAAAGTGCACCGAATGCATAATACTGATAAAGAAAGGAAATTAAAGGTAATAGAGTTACTTGAAAAAGTTGGTTTAGAGGAAATACATTACAAAAAATATCCTCATGAATTTAGTGGTGGACAAAGGCAAAGAGTATGTATTGCCAGGGCTTTGGCTCTTGAGCCGGAGTTTGTTGTTTGCGATGAGTCGGTTTCTTCTCTTGATGTCTCAGTGCAAGCACAGGTGCTGAATTTATTGAATCAACTTAAAGAAGATTTTGGACTGACATACATTTTTATTTCTCATGATTTGTCTGTCGTAAAATATATGTCCGATAGGATAATGGTAATGAAAGATGGTAAAATTATTGAGCTCGAAGAGGCTGATAAACTATATGAAAACCCGGCATCAGCTTATACACGTCAATTAATTGATTCTATCCCGGGGATTGCATAGTTTTCAACATGTGTCAAGATAAATACTTTTGCAATTAACTGGTTGAAAGCATATATGCCCGAATAAAAAAAAAGGGTTGTTTTTACGCAACCCTTTTTGTGTGTCTTGGAAAAAGATTCTATTTATTCATTAAGCTTTCAATTTCTTCAACAGTTTTGGGTATTGGTTTACCTAGAACTTTATAGCCGTTTTTGGTAACAAGGATGTCATCTTCGATTCTTATTCCTCCAAAACCAATATATTTTTTAACCTTATCATAATTGATATATTCTTTAAACTTTCCTTCTTTTTCCCACTTCTCAATTAGTGCAGGAATAAAGTATATTCCCGGTTCAACTGTTAATACAAAACCTTCTTCAAGTTTTCTTCCAAGTCTTAGGAATGCAGTTCCAAAGATATCAGACCTTTTAATCTCATCATCATAACCAACATAATTCTCACCAAGATCTTCCATGTCATGAACATCAAGGCCCATCATATGGCCGAGGCCGTGAGGCATAAACAATGCATGAGCACCTTGATCAACTGCTTCTTTAATATTTCCTTTCATTAATTCCAGGTCTTTAAGGCCTTTCGCAAGTTCTTCTGCCGCCAAAAGATGTATGCTTTTAAAGCTAATGCCCGGCTTAATAGCATCAATAGCTTTTAACTGTGATCTTAACACAATGTTATAAATATCTTTTTGCTTACTGGTAAATTTGCCACTAACAGGGTAAGTCCGGGTGTGGTCTGTTGCATAATGCATTTCAGATTCAGCACCTCCATCAACTAATAACAATTGGCCTTCTTCCAGTTTATTGCCATGATAATGATTGTGGAGAGTCTCTCCATTTACAGTACAGATAATGGGGAAAGACAGCATTCCACCTTTTGCAAGAGCAATACCTTCAAAAGTGCCGGCAATTTCCCTCTCATAAATTCCGGGTTTTGCCATTTTCATAGCTGTAGTATGCATCTCATAAGCAGTTTCCATTGCCTTCTCAATTTCTTCTATCTCAACATCTTCTTTTACAGAACGCAAATCTACAACTGATTTGATTAGCTCTACAGAAACACTTTTTGGCTGCTCATCAGGTTTAATATCAAGCAGCTTTTCAACTAATATTTTATTTTCTGCCCTGTATTGAGGTAAAAAGTGTATTTTCTTTTTATCGGCTTTCGCTTTTTTAATAAAATCGAATAAATCATTGTATGGAGAAGCGTTTTTAACACCCACGCTTTCAGCTTGTTCTTTCATACTTGGTTGAGGCCCCATCCAAATAATATCATCAAGTGTAACATCATCGCCGAAAATGTACTCTTTGTCATTATCTACATCAATAATACCTGCTAATCCCTGCTTGTCCAGGCCGAAAAAATATAAAAATGAACTGTCTTGTCTGAATTGATAAATATTTGCAGGATAATTCATAGGGGCATCTACATTTCCCAAAATCAAAATGATGCCATTGCTTATTTTTTCTTTGAGCTTTGCTCTCCTTTTTTGATATACAGTTTTGTTAAACATAATTATAAAATTTTATTGTTAATATTTTGTTTTTGATTATCAATGAGTTTCAGTTATTTAAACGTCTTATTTAAACAGATTACAAATTTGATTATTTTTTGTAAAGATTTGATTTATAACATATATTTGTTATCCATAGTTTTAAAATTTATACAAATAAACAAAAATAGATTTACATAAAATAAAAATCTGACTTAAATGAAACAGAAAAACAAAAAAAAGCAACAAATTGTTTCGTCACTAACGAAAAAGTATATAATGGCTGCAGCAGGTTTGTTTTTGATGCTGTTTTTAGTTTTGCATCTTTTTACTAATCTTTTAATGTTAGCCGGTGATGATGGAAAAGCCTTTGATAATGCGGTGGAATTCCTTACACTTAATCCAATTATTAAAGTAATGGAATATGTGTTATTTACAGGATTTTTTATTCACATTTTAATTGGAGTCATACTGGAAATTTATAATTATCGGGCCAGGCCAATTAAATATAAAGAACCACTCAGGACTGAAGTGAGCCCTTTTTCCAGGTTTATGATACATACAGGAATCATTATCCTGATATTTCTTGTATTGCACATGTTTCATTTCTTTTTTGTGAAGCTCGGATATGTTGCTACGCCTGCATCTGCTTCCAGTGAAATGGACTTTTATAATATGGCTATCGAATTATTTCGCAATCCACTTTATACTGCCGTTTATTTAATATCCTTCTTATTTCTGGGTTTTCATCTTAAGCATGCATTTCAATCAGTGTTTCAAACCTTTGGATTACAACATAGCAGATATACTCCTTTTATTAAGTTTTTAGGAACATTATATGCAATAGCTATTGCTGTTGGTTTTGCCATTATTCCAATTTATTTTTTGTTTTTCTATAATCCATAATAAAAGCATAAAAAGTATTGCAAGAGTTATTTTTTTAAAAAGCCAGAACACAACAAAATAAAAAGATTATGACAAAAATAAATTCTAAAATACCTCCGGGGCCATTGGCTGAAAAATGGAGTAATTATAAAAGCTCATTGCGTCTTGTAAATCCTGCTAACAAGAAAAAGCTGGAAATTATTGTTGTTGGCACGGGCATAGCCGGTTCAGCTGCGGCAAGTGCCCTGGGAGAGTTAGGTTATAATGTAAAAGTTTTTTGTTTTCAGGATTCACCCCGAAGGGCACACTCTGTTGCAGCCCAGGGAGGTATAAATGCAGCAAAAAACTACAAAAATGATGGAGATAGCACATATCGCCTGTTTAAGGATATGATTAAAGGTGGTGATTACAGGGCTCGTGAGGCCAATGTATACAGGGCTGCAGAGGTAAGCAATGATGTTATAGACCATTTTACTGCTATTGGAGTACCTTTTGCCAGGGATTACGGCGGAATGTTAGATACAAGGTCTTTTGGCGGTGTGCAAGTGTCCAGAACCTTTTATGCTAAAGGCCAAACCGGGCAACAATGCTTACTCGGAACCTACTCTTCTTTGTCAAGGCAAATCTCAAAAGGCCGGGTTACTATGTACCCTAGAAGGGATATGCTTGATATAGTTGTTGTCGACGGAAAAGCACGAGGCATAATTACAAGGAATTTATTAAGTGGTGAAATAGAAAGACATTCTGCGCATGCTGTAGTGCTGGCAACGGGTGGCTATGGAACAGTTTTCTACTTGTCTACACTTGCCCTTGGCAGTAATGCTTCAGCTGCATGGAGTGCCTACAAGCAAGGAGCTTTGTTTGCAAATCCCAGTTTTATACAAATTCATCCAACCAGTATACCTGTGCTGAATGAGTATCAAAGCAAATTAACCCTGATGTCGGAATCGCTAAGAAATGATGGCAGGGTATGGGTTTCTTCTGTGAAAAATGATAAAAGACATCCAAATGATATTCCGGAAGAAGAAAGAGATTATTATCTTGAAAGAAGATATCCCGCTTTTGGCAACCTCGTTCCACGTGATGTGGCCTCAAGGGCAGCAAAAGAAAGATGCGATGCAGGTTATGGAGCAGGTGATTCAGGCCTTTCTGTATATCTGGATTTTTCACAGGCAATTGAAAAACACGGGAAGAAGGTTATTGAAGGAAAATATGGAAATCTTTTTGAATTATATGAAAAGATAACCGGCATAAATCCTTATGAAGAACCTATGAGAATCTATCCTGCCGGCCATTATACAATGGGTGGACTGTGGGTCGATTATAATCTTATGACTTCTATTGACGGACTGTTTTCAATTGGAGAGTCCAACTTCTCAGATCATGGAGCAAATAGATTGGGTGCCAGTTCATTAATGCAATGTGCAGGCGATGGTTATTTTATTATCCCTTATACAATCACAGATTATCTCGCAGATGATATTAAAACTCCCAAAATTCCAACTGATAAACCTGAGTTTGAAGAAGCCGAAAAAAGAGCTAAGGAAAAAATTGAAAAATTACTAAGTGTTAAGGGTAATCAAACTGTAACATCTTATCATAAAAGACTTGGAAAAATATTATGGGATTATTGCGGAATGCAGAGAAACGCCGAAGGATTGCAGAAGGGCATTGAGCTTATCGAGGAGCTTGAAGCTGAATTTTGGAAAGATGTTATGATTCCGGGTAATGCTAATGAACTTAACCAGGAGTTGGAAAAAGCCTTGAGAGTTGCTGATTTCTTTGAGATTGGCAAACTAATGTGTGTTGATGCCCTGAATCGTAATGAATCATGCGGCGCACACTTTAGAGAGGAATATCAAACAAAACAAGGTGAAGCTATGAGGCAGGATGAAGAATATTCATTTGTAGCTGCCTGGGAATATAAAGGGAGTAAAGAAAAACCCGAATTGTATAAAGAACCCCTGAAATTTGAATTTGTTGAACTGAAAGCCAGGGATTATAAGTAAAAGTATTCATTACATAAGTTTTTAAGAAGATATTATTATGAACATAAAGCTAAAAATATGGCGGCAAAATAATGCCAGTCAAAAAGGAAAATTTGAAACTTATAAACTGGATGGTGTGTCACCGGAGATGTCTTTCCTGGAAATGCTTGACTATCTGAATGCTAGACTTATCAAAGAAGCTAAAGATCCGGTAACTTTCGACCACGATTGCCGTGAAGGTATTTGCGGTAGTTGTGGAATGTATATCAACGGAAGACCTCATGGACCGGTTAGAGGTACAACTACCTGTGAACTCCGTATGAGATTTTTTAAAGATGGCGCAACTATCGTAATTGAACCATGGAGATCAAAAGCTTTTCCGGTAATTAAAGATTTAATGGTAGACCGCTCAGCTTTAGATGAGGTTATTAAAGCAGGTGGTTTTATAAATGTTGATACTAGTTCAGCGCAGGACTCTAATTGTATCCCGGTCAATAAAAGAACAGGCGATAAAGCATTTGATGCTGCAACTTGTATTGGTTGTGGAGCATGTGTGGCAGCTTGCAAAAACTCATCCGCTATGTTGTTTGTAGCTGCAAAAGTTGCCCAATTAAATATGTTGCCACAAGGTAAAATTGAGGCGTCTGTTAGAGTTGAAAATATGGTTAAGAAAATGGATGAAATGGGATTCGGCTTTTGCTCAAACACTTACGGTTGTGAATATGATTGCCCGAAAAATGTGCCGGTTGAGTTTATTGCCAAAATGAACAGAGACTTCTTTAAAGCCAAAGTATGCAAACATAGAGAATAAGGATTAGTGCAAAAATTAATAGTATTTTATTACCCTTTTTAACTACTTATTATTTGCCTACGTTTTTGTAAAACAGCTTTGTATGTTTTTTTAAAATAGACCTTTTTGGTTATATGTTTTTTTTATTAAATTTGGAATAACAGATGTAATTGTTTAAAAACAAGCCTGATACAGAGATATTATCTTGTTTTCTTTATTTTTAAAAAAACATTTAATTTGTTAAATATGTTTAATTTAATTATTACATTTGTTGCCTAAATATTGTATTATTTAGTTTAAATGATTAGTTAATAATTTGTTATGTTATGGGAAACCAAAAATTGTCACCAAAAAAACTTGAAGAGGCTGCCAGTAAACTTCGTGCTATAGCCCATCCAATGAGAATTGC
>JAWOBS010000036.1:0-35030 GCA_046484145.1 Bacteroidales bacterium | reverse complement strand
GTAAGCGAGACAAACCTCAGAAGGAGTTTTTCTGATATGCATAGCCTTATCAGGGATTCTATAAAACAAATTGAAGGTGCAAAAGATAAAGATGGCCACATTACAGGTGTTCCAACCGGTTTTTCTGACCTTGACAGGGTAACAGCGGGATGGCAGCCGGCTGATCTTGTTGTTTTGGCAGCTCGCCCGGGTATGGGTAAAACAGCTTTTGTGCTGAGTCTTGCAAGGAATGTAGCTGTTCAATTTCAAAGGCCAACCGCAATATTTTCTTTGGAGATGACCGGCATTCAGCTCGTAACCAGGCTTATTGCCAGTGAAACAGAAATACCTGCAGAGAAACTCAAAAGAGGCCAACTTACTGAGGGCGAATGGAAACAACTTAATGAAAGAATTTCTGAGCTCACTAATGCCCCACTTTATATCGACGACACACCGGCATTAACCATCTTTGAACTAAGGGCAAAATGCAGAAGGTTAAAAGCTCAACATGATATTCAGCTTGTTGTAATTGACTACTTGCAGCTAATGTCGGGCACTGCTGACAATAAAGGAAACCGCGAACAAGAAATCAGTAATATATCCAGGTCATTAAAAAGCCTTGGCAAAGAACTCAATGTACCTATAATTGCTTTGTCACAGCTTAGCCGTGCAGTAGAAACCAGGGGAGGAAATAAAAGGCCTATATTATCTGACCTCAGGGAATCCGGTGCTATTGAGCAAGATGCAGATATGGTCTTGTTTATTTACAGGCCTGAATATTACCAGATTATGGATGATGGTGATGGAAATTCAACAGAAAGAATGGCCGAGCTTATTATTGCAAAACACAGAAATGGCGCACTTGATACAGTTAAGCTTTCATTCATTAAAGAGTTTGCAAAATTCACTGATTACGAACCTGTTGGATTTATGCCCGGAGAGCAAGGATTTAACCCATCAAGGTCATTTGATAGTCCGGATGAATCTAATGTTATGACTATGCCATCAAAAATGAATGACACATTTGATGATGATGATGCACCTTTCTAGTTAAAACTTAATCCACTTTATAGTTGTATTATTTTCCCGGCCGGAAATTCTAACAAAGTAAATACCCGGATTCAGGTTTTCTACATCAAAAAGTATCTCTGAATTATTAGTGGATTCTATATCTTTGGAATTAATTATTTGGCCATCAACACCAATGATATCTATATGGCTATAATTAGCTGCACCGGCAATTCTGACTTTTAAAGTATTTAAGGCAGGATTTGGGTATAAGCTTATATTGCTATCAGAACCTACCATATCAACTCCACCAACAATAGCCTCATCTTCAAAAAGCTCTCCTTCTTCAACATACCAAAACTCCCATTCGCCTCCTTCTGCATCCTGCCAGTTTGTGAGATCAAACATATTATTACCTTCATTATTACCGGGAATTCTATATACTAAAACAGCTTCTCCATCACAATTCCAGGTAAGTGGAGTTTCAGCTTCAATAATTTCAGGGTTGCAGCCATGCTTCTGCAGGAAAAAGCCGTGGTCTTCAAAATCAGGATCACCAAAAACTCTTGCTATTCCACTTTCATCAACAGCAATAGCTGTATATTCATTAGCAGCAATTCCTTTTGCCGGCATTGTCCAATCTTCAATCATTCTGGCCATAAATACAACATGCCGCCCTTTCCTTAATAAGTCGTCATTTTCAGGCCTGTTATAATGAGTATCTGTTACCGTATTTTCTAAAAAAGGAATCTTCAAAAAATCATTATCAAGCATAACACGCCAATGATAGGGATCTGCAAGTGCTTCTGACGAATATACGGTATTATTCTCAGCAGTAAATACAACTTCGCCCAGAACAGCCATACCTGCACTAGTTCCTCCTATAGTAATTTCCTTGGTATTGATTAAATACTCAAGAGCATCCTGCACTCTTGTGCCTTTCCAGTAATTAATATAATCCCACTGATTGCCGCCTGCAATAAAAACCACTTCCGCATCCATTAATGCTTCCTCTACTAAGTCATCATTGGCTTCTTCAGATGAAGCAATTACTATAGTTGTTACAGAATTTATGTTAACACCAAGTGAACTATACAGGTAATTGTTATAACCATCAGCACCTTCTGCTCTAATAACAACAACATCTCCACCATCAGCACGCTCAAGCATCCACGTCATAGCATCATCATTATCTGTAGCACCACCGGCCAGCAATATACCAGGCAAATGGCTTGTGTCAATGCTTTCATCGGCTCCTGTCCTGTAAAATGTCTGAGAGCTTAAATTGTTTAACCCAATTATGATTAACAATTTCACCAAAATAATTCTAAAAAGGATTTTCATATATTTTCATTTTTTAATTTAAACAACAAAATTAAGATTTTGCCTTACAAATAGTATAATAAAAAAACATTTTTTATGTTTATTTATTACAAACGGAACATTATAAGTGCCTGTAAATTTACCTGTCTTGAAGTATTTACTTTTGCTTTTATATCTTTGTATAAACAAAAAATAAAACACTAATGAAAAAGATATTGATAACTTGTACTTTTATTCTACTATATCTGAACATACAGGCTGCATTTATTTTGGTACCGATGGACAAAACTCAAACAAATCATCTTAAAGCCTATGGAATAGCATATTTTGTACTAACAAATGATATTGAGGTAAGTTGGTTATTAAACTATAAAGATGGAAGCTTCATGTTTCCTTTTCATAAAACATTTGAGGAAGAGTTAATTGCCAGGAATGTTTCATACCAGGTAATTGCTGATGTACAGGCATCCGGAATATTAGATGAGGTAAATGAGCCTGAAGTTAATATGTCGGAGATCAGACTGCATAAAGTTCCGCGAATTGCTGTTTATACACCTCCCAACAGCCTGCCCTGGGATGATGCTGTAACTTTGGCTCTTACATATGCAGAAATTCCATATGACGAGATATATGATCAGGAAATACTCAACGGAGAACTACCAATGTATGATTGGTTGCATTTACATCATGAGGATTTCACAGGCCAGTTTGGAAAATTTTGGGCTGCATACAGGGAACATCAATGGTATAAGGAGGAGGTTAAAATTGCTGAAGAAATGGCACGTAAACTTGGTTATTCAAGGGTTGCTGATTTAAAATTTAATGTTGCAAAAAAAATACAACAATTTGTTGCAGGCGGTGGCTATATGTTTGCTATGTGTTCGGCACCGGAAAGCCTTGATATAGCATTAGCTGCAGAAGGCGTAGACATTGTTCATGAGGTTTTTGACGGCACACCAATAGATCCTAATGCACAGGATAAATTAGACTTTTCAAATACATTAGCTTTTCACAATTTCAAAATTGAGCAAAGCCCATATCAATATGCAAAATCTGATATTGATGTACCAAAAACCGGAAGAGATCAACGAACAGATTTTTTTACACTATTTGAATTTTCCGCAAAATGGGATCCTGTGCCAACAATGCTGACACAAAACCATCAATCTGTTTTAAAAGGTTTTATGGGGCAGACCACTGCTTTTAAGAAGCATACGGTTAAACCAACGGTCACTGTTCTGGGAGAAACGAAAGCAAAAGACGAAGTACGCTACATACATGGCACATTTGGTGAGGGTACATTTACATTTTATGGGGGCCACGATCCTGAAGACTATCAGCACTTTGTTGGCGATCCTCCAACCGAACTTGACTTACACCCTAATTCACCGGGATATCGCTTAATTCTGAATAATGTTTTATTTCCTGCAGCTAAAAAGCAAAAGCAAAAAACATAATTTAAACATTGGGAGTCCTGGTTGTTTTTCTTTTAAACTTCCTAAAAGAAAAAGGATACTTATTATCTTTATCAGGTTCAAAATCATTCCTTTCGATAATTTGCCATTCATTGGAATCTATCTCGGGAAAGAATGTATCTCCATCAAAATCCGCAAATATCCTGGTAATATATAGTGTTTTTGTATAATAATGATTCATGGCCTGGTTGTATATCTCAGCACCTCCAACGACAAATACTTCTCCATCATCTTTAGCCAGCTTTAATGCATCTTTAAAAGAACCGGCCGTTTCACATCCCTTTGCATCGTAATTTTCCTGTTGAGTAACAACAATTGTTTTTCTGCCCGGCAATGGCTTCCCAATACTTTCAAAAGTTTTTCTGCCCATTATCATTGTATGTCCTAAAGTTTTATTCTTAAAAAACTTCAAATCAGCAGGCATATGCCATATTAATCTGTTTTTATTGCCAATCACCTGATTATTTGCAACCGCTGCTATAATTGATAGTTTCATGAGTTTACTATTTTATTCTACAATTTGGTTAAGCCTTTTTATTGATTGAAAGTCATTTCAAAGAAATTTAAACCGCTACCGGCGCTTTAATATGTGGTTGGGGTTCATATCCTGTAAGTTCAAAATCTTCAAATTTAAAATCAAAAATATTTTTAACCTGTGGATTTATATTCATAACAGGTAGCTTGCCCGGCTTTCTGCTTAGCTGCAGATTAGCCTGGTCTATATGATTTTTATACAAATGTGCATCACCAAAAGTATGAATGAACTCACCGGGTTTCAGGCCACATACCTGTGCGATCATCATAGTAAGTAATGCATAAGATGCTATGTTAAAAGGAACTCCGAGAAAAATATCAGCACTTCTCTGGTATAACTGACAAGACAGCTTTCCATCTGCCACATAGAACTGGAACAAAACATGACAAGGCATAAGAGCCATTTTATCAAGCTCTGCAACATTCCAGGAGCATACAATTATTCTTCTGGAGTCAGGATTATTTTTTATCTGATCGATAACCCGGCTTATTTGGTCTATTTTACTATCAGAAGTTCCCCAACTTCTCCATTGTGCACCATAAACAGGACCAAGATCCCCATTTTCATTTGCCCATTCATCCCAAATACTTACTCCATTTTCCTTTAAATATTTAATATTAGTATCTCCTTTAAGGAACCACAATAATTCATGGATTATTGATCTTAAATGAAGCTTTTTAGTAGTAAGCAGTGGGAAGCCATTTTGAAGTTCAAACCGCATTTGGTATCCAAAAACACTAATGGTTCCGGTACCGGTTCTATCTTCTTTTTCAACGCCATTCTTCAAAACATGACGCATTAAATCAAGATACTGTTGCATAATAATTAATTAGAAAGAAACCCGACTATTTGAAAATCAAAAGTAGTTTTTCAATATTAGAAAATCAAGTACAAGTTATCAACTATAATTTAGGCTCTTATCCTTCAACATCTTACATCAAAAGATAAATGTAAATTACATTTAAAACAACATGCCAACAATAGTAGCAGAAAACAGAGAGGCTATGGTACCTCCGATAAGAGCTCTCATACCAAACTGCGACAATCTTGTTCGCTGATTCGGTGCTAATGAACCAATTCCTCCTATTTGAATACCAATGGAAGCAAAATTAGCAAAGCCACATAACATATATGTTGCCATAACTATAGATTTCTCTGAAGCAAATGATGTTTTTAATTCTGCCAGGCTTATATATGCAATGAATTCACTCATAGTTATTTTTTCTCCAAGGAGCTGTCCAACCAGTGCCATATCCTGGCTACTGACTCCAATACTATATACAAGTGGAGCAAATAAATACCCAAGGATAAACTGCAAACTCAGCTTATCATATTGTCCTCCGGTAATATCGGCAATAACGGGATTAAGCGAGGTTAATTGCCCGACATAACCAAAGATGTAGTTTAAGAAAGCTATCATAGCAACAAAAACCAGCAACATTGCAGCAACATTAACTGCCAGCCTTAATCCTTCACCGGTACCATTAGTAATAGCTTCAAGGATATTACTGCCAATTTTATCTTTTGAAACTGTAACCTGTTTATTGATTTCTTCAGTTTGAGGCATAAGAATTTTTGATACAACAATTGCACCGGGAGCTGCCATAATAGATGCAGCTAAAAGGTGCCTGGCAAAATACAATCTTTGCGCCGGGTCATCCCCACCCAGAAAAGCAATATAAGCAGCAAGCACTCCACCGGCTATTGTTGCCATACCGCCAATCATTACCAACATAATTTCCGACTTATTCATATCCGGCAAATATGCTTTAATAAGTAGTGGCGATTCTGTTTGGCCAAGGAAGATATTACCTGCTACTGATAAACTTTCAGTACCTGATAAGCGCATAGCTTTAACCATTACCCAGGCAAGTGCATACACTATCTTTTGAATTACACCAAGATAAAACAAAACGCTTGTTAATGCAGAAAAGAAAATTATTGTTGGCAGCACCTGGAATGCAAAGATAAAACCATAAGACTCAACATCCATTAATCCTCCGAGCAGGAACTCGGCACCTTCCTGGCTAAAGTTAAGTACCATCAAAAACAACTTACTCACAAACTCAAACATATGCTGAACAAAGGGTACTTTTAATATTAGAATAGCAAGGATTATCTGTATAGCGAGTCCTTTTACCACAACCATCCAGTTTACAGCTTTTCTATTTGCGCTGAACACGTATGCTAAAGCAACAAGTATAAATAAGCCTAACAAGCCTCTAAGAACGCTTGTCACTCCAAAACTCTCCACAAATGGCAATTCTGTTACTGTTTCTTTATACTCATAAACTACACCTTCTTTGCGTAAGCGCAGATAATCATTGCTTAAATCCTCAACAATAAAAACAACAGGCCTGTCAGGAACTATCAAACCATCGTCAACAATCCTGGCAAGTTCAATCTTATCTTTAAAATATAAAAGCATAGGAATACCATCCTCGGCAACATATGCCACGGAGTCAACCTCTTCACGGGCATCAACGGGCAGTGGGAACAGCATTAAGGTATCATTTTTAAGGCTCCAAATGCCTGCAGTTTCTTTTTCATGTTCGGGGAAAAAGGCCTTATATTGTTTCTCTTCTCCTTCAATAAGGGTTAAAAA
This sequence comes from Bacteroidales bacterium, assembly GCA_046484145.1. Classification (GTDB taxonomy): domain Bacteria; phylum Bacteroidota; class Bacteroidia; order Bacteroidales; family UBA7960; genus PWND01. Next base: position 28,105 of record JAWOBS010000036.1, on the reverse strand, counting down.
ACCTTTATTGAAATCAATGCTATCCTGCTTCTCCGCATTAGTATCATGAATCGTATCCAGAGCCCACTTTTTGTTTATTTCAACTGACTCACCAACTTCATCAGAAGAAGAACAAGAAGCCACCATAAAGGAAATGATAATAATACCTGCCAGTTTTGTTAATAATCTTCTATTCATACCTATATTATTATATTGTCAATTTTTCACCATTAAATAAAATACATTAAAATACAAGTATGCAAACCTATTAATTTTTTTTAGAAGTGGGGAAGTAATTTGCTATTTTTTAAAGGTATAAGAATTACAAAACAAAAATAGCGTATAAACTTATTACAAAGAGGGTATGAAACTTATTGATTTTTCAATTAAAAAAATAACAAAGAAGAGTTTATTTGGATTTTTTAGATTTCCTACGATTAATTTCATCTCTGATCTTAGAAGCTTTTTCATATGCTTCCTCGTCAATGGCGGCCATCAACATTGTTTCGAGCTCTTTGATATTATATTGATCAAATCCGGCGTCGCTTTTAGGTGTTTCATCCGGTGGTTCTTCTCCTGTGGGTTTTCCTTCATGCTCTTCTTGAAGAATAATACCGGCAGCACCAAGTATTGACTCATAGGTATAAATCGGGCATTTAAACCGAACAGCTATAGCGACAGCATCACTTGTTCGGGAGTCAATTTCTATAGCTTCCCCTCCATTATTACAAATTAACTTGGCAAAGAAAATCCCTTCACTGAATTTATAGATAATAACTTCATTTATTTTAACATCAAAAGTTTCAGCAAAATTTTTAAAAAGGTCGTGGGTAAGAGGCCTGCTGGGTTTCATCTTTTCTAGCTCAATAGCTATTGCTTGCGCTTCAAAGCTTCCGATAATAATGGGCAATCTTCTTTTTTCACCGGATTCACCTAGTATTAATGCATATGCACCCGATTGTGATTGGCTGTATGAAATACCTAAAATATCAAGTTTTATTTTTTTTTCCATTTAGCCTAATTACCTTTTTTCTTTTCTAATAATATTTGACAATATTTACAAAAATAGCGGTTTTTTTGCTAACAATCCATAAATAAAGCATTAAAAACAGATATATTTAAAATTAAATTTTCAGGCATAAAGCTTTTCTGCATACTTAAAAACCTGACAATACAACCAAAATATTCTCTAAAAGTTTTAAAGAGAAATCAATTTATTAAAAAAATAAAAAAACAAAGCTTGGTTAAATGAATAAATTTATAATTTTGTCGCCTGTTTAATGACTATAATTAATTAATGTATAACTAAAACTCAAGGAGGTAAGTATGCCGGTAATTTTTTGGTTAGTTCCAATTGCTTCAATTTTAGCATTAGGTTTCGCCTGGTTTTTCTTCAGAAACATGAAAAAGGCAGACGAGGGTACAGATACAATGAAACGTATTGCCATGCATGTACGCAAAGGTGCAGCGGCCTATTTAAGGCAGCAATACAAAATTGTTATCGTAGTTTTTATTATTATTACAATAATCTTTTCAATTCTGGCTTATGGCTTAGGGATTCAGAATCCATGGGTTCCATTTGCATTTATAACCGGTGGTGCTTTTTCCGGTTTAGCCGGTTTCTTTGGCATGAAGGCAGCAACATTTGCTTCAGCTCGTGTAGCCAATGCTTGCAGAACTTCGCTTGACAAAGGTTTACGTTTGGCTTTTCGCAGTGGTGCTGTAATGGGGCTTGTAGTAGTTGGCCTTGTATTGCTTGATATTTCTATCTGGTTCCTGGTTCTTAACAATTTCATACCGGAAATGGACGGAGGATATAAACTGATGACTATTTCTGCCGTTATGCTTACATTTGGTATGGGAGCATCTACCCAGGCACTTTTTGCACGTGTTGGTGGTGGTATATATACAAAAGCTGCTGATGTTGGTGCCGACCTTGTTGGAAAAGTTGAAGCTAATATACCTGAAGACGACCCAAGAAATCCTGCTACTATAGCAGATAATGTTGGTGATAATGTTGGTGATGTTGCCGGCATGGGTGCTGATTTATTTGAATCATTTGCTGCATCTATACTTGCTACTGCTCTTTTAGGAGCAGCCGCATTTATGAACTTTGCGCCAGAAATACAAAGCAATGCTGTTTTAGCTCCAATGCTTATAGCTGCTGTTGGTACAATACTATCAATCTTTGGTGTTTTTATGGTTCGAACAAAAGAAGGTGCAACACAAAAACAACTATTAAAATCACTGGGCTTTGGTGTTAACTTAAGTGCTGTCTTAATTGTTGCCGCTTCCTATGGCATCCTTTATTACCTCCAATTACCTAACTACGTGGGTATTTGGGCTGCTATTGTTGTTGGATTGGTTGCAGGTATTGGTATTGGACAATCTACGGAGTATTTCACTGCATCTGCCTATAAGCCAACAAGAAAAATTGCAGCATCCAGTTCAACAGGACCTGCAACTGTTATTATCAGCGGCGTAGGCACCGGACTTATCTCTGCAGCAATTCCATTAGGAATTATTGTTGTGGCTATTACTTTAGCTTTTGGTTTTGCAACTAATTTTAATTTTGATGCGGCAAATCTTAATTACGGACTTTATGGTATTGGTATAGCCGCTGTTGGTATGCTTTCTACTCTTGGAATTACACTGGCTACTGATGCTTACGGCCCGATTGCTGACAATGCAGGTGGTAATGCTGAAATGAGCGGACTTGGCGAGGAAGTGCGCAAACGTACTGATGCTCTTGATGCTCTTGGAAACACTACTGCTGCAACAGGTAAAGGTTTTGCTATTGGTAGCGCTGCTCTTACAGCTTTGGCACTGCTCGCCTCTTATTTCGAAGAAGTGAGAATGATGTTTGTTAAATTCCTTGACAGGCCTGATGAACTGATAAATGGAACAAAAGCTATAGATGCAGAATTTATCGACTTTGTACATCACTATAATATTCATCTTATGAATCCAATAGTTATTGTGGGGATTTTCCTTGGAGTTATGGCTGTGTTCTTATTCAGTGGTATGACAATGAACGCTGTTGGACGTGCTGCTCAGCAAATGGTGGACGAAGTGCGCCGCCAGTTCAAATCTATTGCAGGTATAATGGAAGGAACAGCAGAACCGGATTATGCAAGATGTGTTGAAATTTCAACAAAAGGAGCCCAAAAAGAAATGCTTGCTCCTTCACTTATTGCCCTTCTTATCCCTGTTGTGGTAGGATTGATATTTGGTGTTGCCGGTATTGCCGGACTACTTATAGGAACAATTTCCAGTGGTTTTGCACTTGCTATCTTTATGGCTAATGCCGGTGGTGCATGGGATAATGCTAAGAAATATGTTGAAGAAGGCAATTTTGGAGGCAAAAACTCCGAAGCTCATAAAGCAACAGTTATTGGAGATACAGTTGGTGATCCTTTCAAGGATACTTCAGGGCCTAGTTTGAATATTCTTATCAAACTGATGGTTATGGCTTCTGTTGTTACAGTGGGTGTTGCAGTAAGTTATCACTTATTATAACGTTTAATTAAATATAATTATTAAAAAACCTTAAGGGGGCAATTTATCTCTTAAGGTTTTTTTCTTTACAACACCGTCAATAAAGCGTAACACACATAAGTTTATAAATATTTAATAAACAATTGTACAATTTAAGTGTTATCTTTGTAGATAGTTTTTAAAACAAATTTATGACACATTTAAAAGCACTAAATTTCCGCTCATTATTAAACAATAGTGTACAGTTATATCCAAACAACAATGCATTGTCGTTTGTTGGTGAAAAACCACTGACATACCTTGATGTTAAGAATCAAAGTGACAAATTAAGTTCACTCTTAGCAAAAAAGGATATTCAGAAAGGTGATAAAGTTGCACTATTGGGCCCAAATATGCCTAATTGGGGAGTATCATACCTTGCAATCACAGGTATGGGTGCAGTAGTTGTGCCTATCCTTAATGAATTCAGCAGCAAAGAAATAAAGAAAATTCTCAGGCATAGTGGAGCTAAAGCTATTATTGTTTCCGAGAAATTAGCAATTAATCTTCTAGATAGCATTCCTGATAATATACACACATCAATTTTACTTGAAGACCTCAAAGAAATCAACACTATTGCATTAAATGAAGCAGGGAAAGTTGAGTATTATAGCAATGGGGCTTATAAGGAAAACCCTGAGTTAGTATTGCCCGAGCCGGAAGAAAATGACCTGGCAGCAATTCTTTACACTTCCGGAACTACAGGAAAACCTAAAGGCGTAATGTTAAGCCATCTTAATATAATATCTAACGCTATCAACACTTTAAAAATTCAAAAAGTTGATGAGAACGACAGGCTTCTTTCGGTTTTACCGCTATCTCATACATATGAATGCACTATTGGTTTTGTAATTCCTATTTTAACAGGAGCATCAGTTTACTATCTTGACAAACCTCCAATAGCATCAGTTTTATTGCCGGCAATGGCAAAGGTTAAACCAACAATGATGCTAACAGTGCCTCTTATTATTGAAAAGGTATACAAGCTGCAGGTTTTACCAAAGCTTAATAATAGCAAAATTCTAAGAGTATTAGGCAAAGTAAGATTATTTAAAAAATTGTTTCACAAACTTGCAGGTAAAAAAATATACCAGGCATTTGGAGGACATCTGCATTTCTTTGGTATTGGTGGAGCAAAGTTAAACCCTGATGTAGAAAAATTTCTCAGAGATGCAAAGTTTCCATATGCCATTGGTTATGGTTTAACAGAAACATCACCTCTACTCGCAGGATGCTCTCCATCCTTAACCAAACATCAATCTACCGGCTTTAACCTACCGGGACAACAAGTCAAAATCTTAAATCCTGACTCCAGAACCGGCGAAGGTGAGATTGTTGCAAAAGGGCCAAATGTTATGCGTGGTTATTATAAAGAACCGGAAAAAACCAAAGAAGTCTTTACTGAAGACGGCTGGTTTAAAACCGGAGACCTTGGCTTTATGGATAAAGACGGATATATTTACATTAGGGGAAGGCTTAAAAATATGATACTGGGTCCAAGTGGAGAAAATATTTACCCCGAAGAGATAGAGGAAGTTATAAATAGCCATAGTTTTGTTTTGGAATCTATTGTTTATGAGCTTAAGGGTAAGTTGGTTGCAAAAATTCATTTAAATTACGAAGAACTGGAAAACAGATATCAGAATATAAAAGAATCTGCTAAGAACTGGCAGGATAATATGAACGAAGATGTCAATAAAGTGCTAACAGACATCAAGCAATATGTAAATTCGAATATCAATAAATTTTCCAGGATCAACCTGGTTATGGAACAGCCAACACCTTTTGAAAAGACACCTACAAAAAAGATTAAGAGATTTTTATATCAATAAAAAGCCTTAATATTTTCATAAAAAAACGGGACAATAATTTGTCCCGTTTTTTTTTAATAAAATATCCGTAAGTAAATACTAATCCTGTCCATAAGAATCTATTGGCTCGCAAGTACAAACCAGGTTTCTATCGCCATAAGCATCGTCTATACGAGTAACAGGAGTGAAGTATTTAATTTCTTCTGACCATGGCATTGGAAATGCTGCTTTTTCTCTGGAATAAGGAAAACTCCATTCATTTGAAATAAGCATTTTCGCAGTATGCGGGGCATTTTTAATAATATTATTAGCTTTATCCGCTTTACCATCTTCAATTTCGCGAATTTCTTCCCGGATAGCAATCATAGCATCAACAAACCTGTCTAGTTCGCTTAAAGGTTCACTTTCTGTTGGCTCAACCATCAATGTTCCGGGAACAGGGAAAGCAACTGTAGGAGCATGAAAACCATAATCCATTAATCGCTTAGCCACATCAATAGCGTCAATATCAATACTACGTTTAAAAGGATTGCAATCGAGTATCATCTCATGAGCAACATTACCATTTTTTCCTGTATAAAGGATTTTATAATGATCTTTTAAGGCTGCCCTTAAGTAATTAGCATTCAGGATAGCGACTTTTGTGGCTTCCTTCAAAGCCTGTCCACCCATAAGCTTAATATAAGCATAAGTAATTGTAAGAATAAAGGCACTTCCAAATGGCGCACTGGCAACAGGCTGTATACCTTCATCGCCACCGATTTTATGCATCGGGTGACCCGGCAAGAAATTCAGCAGATGTTCTGCAACACCAATTGGCCCAACGCCTGGGCCGCCTCCACCATGAGGGATTGCAAAAGTTTTATGCAAGTTCAAATGACAAACATCGGCACCGCAAATTGCCGGATTTGACAATCCCACTTTAGCATTCATGTTTGCACCGTCCATATATACCTGGCCTCCATTATCATGAACTATGCGGGTTGCTTCAAGTATATCCTCCTCAAAAACACCATGTGTCGATGGATAAGTAATCATTATAGCTCCAAGATCATCTTTATGCTCTTCTGCTTTTTTTCTAAGATCATCAATGTCAATATTTCCATTCTCATCACATTTTACAACAACCACCTTCATACCTGCCATAACAGCACTTGCAGGATTAGTGCCATGTGCTGAAGAAGGAATTAAAGCTATATTTCTATGCTCTTCGCCCCGGCTACTGTGATATGCCCTGATAACCATCAAACCGGTATATTCTCCTGATGCACCGGAATTAGGCATAAATGACATTCCTGCAAAACCTGTAATCTCACAAAGATCCTTTTCCAGTTGTCTAATTAGCTCAAGATAACCTTCAGCCTGATAATCAGGGACAAAAGGATGTATATTTGCGAATTCAGGCCAGCTTAAAGCAAACAATTCTGTAGCAGCATTAAGCTTCATCGTGCATGAGCCCAGTGGTATCATTGTCCTGTTTAGTGCAAGGTCTTTGTTCTCAAGCTTTTTGAGATATCTCATCATTTCTGTTTCCGAATGATAAGAATTAAAAACCGGCAACTGAAGAAACTCGGATTTTCTTTCAAGGCTTTCCGGGATAGTAGATATTTTGTCACATCCTTTTGGATCGCATTTTACGTCTTCAAATTTCTGTGAATTGGCTTTAGCAAAGATCTCAAGTAATTCATTAACATCTTTCAGTGTTGTAATCTCGTCAAAACTAAGTCCAATATGCTTTTCATCAACATACCTTAAATTCATATGATTTGCTTCGGCCATATGACGAATATTCTCGGCAAATACATTTTTAGGCAACTCTATTAAAACAGTATCAAAGAAATGCTTATTTAGTTGGTTGTAACCATACTTTTTAACCTCATCAGCAAATAATCCGGCAAGGATATTAATATGCCGGGCTATCTCTTTAAGTCCTTTCGGGCCGTGATATATAGCATACATACCTGTCATTGAAGCAAGCAAAGCCTGTGCAGTGCATATGTTAGAAGTAGCTCTTTCCCTTTTGATGTGCTGCTCCCTAGTTTGAAGAGCCATACGAAGAGCCTTATTTCCATTTTTATCAACAGATACGCCAATTATCCTGCCGGGCACTTGTCTTTTAAACTCCTCTTTAGTTGCAAAATAACCAGCATGTGGGCCTCCATATCCCATAGGTATTCCCAAACGTTGGGTAGAGCCAACAGCCACATCTGCTCCCCAATCACCGGGAGGAGTTAGCATTGTTAAACTCAAAATATCGGCTATCACTATCAGTTTAACTTCTTTTTCATGCAGCTTTTTAGCAAAGTCAGAATAATTATTCACACTGCCTTTATCATCAGGATATTGCACTATTGCACCAAAAAAGGTCTCATCAATATCATGAGAGTGATAATCACCAATTACAAGCTCAATATCTAAAGGCCAGGATCTGTTCTTTAACACAGCGATTGTCTGAGGAAAAACGTCTTCAGAGACAAAGAATTTATTCACATTATTTTTAACTGCAGAACGCGAACGTGCATTAAACAGCATTATCATAGCTTCAGCAGCAGCAGTACCTTCATCGAGTAAAGATGCATTTGCTATCTCCAGGCCGGTCAGTTCAGTAATTACAGTTTGAAAATTCAATAGTGCTTCAAGCCTACCCTGAGATATTTCTGCCTGATATGGAGTGTAAGCTGTATACCAACCGGGATTTTCTAATACATTTCTTTGGATTACACCGGGCAAAATAGTATTATAATATCCCTGTCCGATAAAACTTTTATAAATCTTATTGTTATTTGCCAGATTTTTCAAGTGACAAATAAACTCAAATTCGTTTAAGCCTTCCGGCAGCTCCAATTCTTTTTTTAGCCTTATAGAGGAAGGGATAGTTTTATCTATCAATTCATCAACAGACTTTACACCAATGGTTTTGAGCATTTTATCCTCATCGTCTTTACGAATACCATTGTGCCTTAGAAGAAAATTATTTGTTAGCATATTATATTGGATTTTTTTTAAACAAAAAACTAATTAAATTCAAAAACAAATCAGGCTATTTATTCTCCTGAGCAAATTTACGGCCTGCTTCCAGTGCTTTTATATTAAGATCCACAACATCTTCACCTTTTTTCCCGAAAATATTCTTAACTGCGCTTTTCAATTTCTCAAAGTCTACATCCAGAAATGGTGATGCGGCACCCAGAATAACCATATTTGCAGCCTTTGCAGTTCCCAGTTCCGACGCCACAGATTCAGCATCTATAGCAATATGTTTTGGCTGCTTTTTAATCTCCTCCATTACTTTTTCTTCTTCCGGGTAATTAGAAATATTAATAAAAGGCTTGGTGTTTGTTATCAGCCAGCCATTATCGCTAAGAAAAGGTAAATACCTCAATGACTCCATTGGTTCAACTGAAATAATCATATCTGCTGCGCTAAAAGCAATAAGGTCAGATGCTATTTCTTTATCTGAAAGCCTTAAGTGAGACTGTACATCACCACCTCTCTGGCTCATTCCATGAACCTCAGCTTGCTTCAGATATAAATCTGACTCAATTGCAGCGTAACCAATAACGGCAGCTATTGACAATATTCCCTGGCCACCAACACCTGCTAAAATTATATCTTTTTTCATCTTGTATATATTTTATAAAGAAACGAATGAAAAACTAGAAAAATCATTCATTTCCCGGAATTTTTAAACTATTTTTTTTCTTTATTCTTAAACTTTTCTCTCATTCTTTTATTCAGAGTTTGGATACATTCTCTGCGTGGAATAATAACTGAGACTCCATCATAATCCAACTCTTCTTTAATAATAGCAAGATTTTCTTCATGATTTTTCTTAAGCGGCTTTAACACCCTGATATGATCTTCCTCAACACCAACGCCCTTGCAGATGCTCTCAATTTTATTCAATGCGGCAGAAGGTTGTCCACCGGTCATTCCCGTAGTTGCATTATCAAGAATAATAACAGTTATGCTGGATTTATCATTAACCGCATCCAGCAGCCCTGTAATTCCTGAATGAGTGAAAGTACTGTCGCCAATTACGGCAACTGAAGGAAACATGCCTGCATCAGCAGCGCCTTTGGCCATAGTAATTGATGCTCCCATGTCAACACAGGTATTGATAGACTCATATGGAGGCAATGCACTTAAAGTATAACATCCTATATCAGAAAAGACCCTTCCTTTTCCCCATTTCTCAATAGCTTCATTAAGTGCAAGAAAACTATCAATATGTGGGCAACCTTTGCACAGTGATGGTGGACGCGCAGCTACAAGTTCAGGAATATCTTTAATTTCCGGAACCTTCAGGCCAAGAGCTTTCGCAACAATAGTCGGGTTAAGCTCGCCATCCCTGGGGACAGTTCCATCAAGGCGTCCTTTGACTTCCTTTCCTGAGAAAATGTAGCCTTTCAGCATTTCTTCCACGATAGGATATCCATCTTCCAGAATAAGAAGTTTGTCACACTCTTTATAAATTTTTTCAATATGCTTTCTTGGAATTGGATATTGAGAAAGCTTCAACACCGGAAAAGGCACTTTCCTGCCAGGAAAATTCTCCATTAAATAGTTATAAGCTAAACCACAAGCTATAATTCCCATGCTTTTATCTTTAGCATCATAATATTTATTATATACAGAATTATTACTTTCTTCTTCAAATGAAGGTTGTGCTTCCAGGAGCTTTTTGTACTGCTTCCTGGCAATTGCCGGAAGTAAAACAAACTGACGCAGGTTTTCAGGCAGTTTGCTTTCGTTTTGATTACGGAAGTTTTTCCTTGCAACGCCGGCTCTTGAGTGTGCTAAGCGAGTCGTAATCCTTATCATCACAGGAATGCTGAATTTTTCAGAGATATCAAAACCATGATGAACCATATCATAAGCTTCCTGCTGGTCAGATGGCTCCAAAATAGGAATCATTGCAAACTTTCCATAAAAACGGGAATCCTGCTCATTTTGAGAAGAATGCATTGAGGGGTCGTCGGCAACGACAAAAACAATACCACCGTTAGCACCGGTGATTGAAGAGTTGATAAAAGCATCGGCAGCAACATTTAAGCCAACATGTTTCATACAAACCATTGTGCGCTTTCCTGCATAGCTCATACCAAGAGCAGCCTCTGCTGATGTTTTCTCGTTAGATGTCCATGTTGCCACAATACCTTTTTCTTTCGCTTCACGCGAAGAAATTACATACTGGGTGATCTCTGTGGAAGGTGTGCCCGGATACGCATAAATACCCGAGATACCTGCATCGATTGCTCCCTGAGCTATTGCTTCATCTCCAAGCAAAAGTAGTTTCTGCATAATTTTTTAGGATTTTTATATATAATTTTTTTTATTCTGAATGGATACAAAACTAAAAAAATAAGTTGGATTGGCTGTAAATATTTAAGTAGTTGTATCCTTTTTTTATATTTTTTAATGATTTTAAATAAGGTGAATAAGAACATCTTAAGGACTCATCTTAAAATGAGAATCCTAAAATCTTCCTGTTATATTAACAAAACAAATTTTGCATGTGCTTGTTGTATAATTACAAAAAGATTTTTCCTTTAGCAGCTATACTTTTTATAATTTTGAAGAACAATACGTATAATTCGCAACAATCATTTTTAGAATAACAAATGAATTTTTTAGCCCATATATACCTATCCAACAATGATGACAATCTTGTACTAGGAAATTTTATTGCTGATATGGTAAAGGGAAGGCAGATTGAAAATTTCAGCCCGGAAATTATCCGCGGCATCCAGCTTCACAGAAAAATAGACCAATTTACTGATGCTCATGAAATCTTTTTAAAAAGCAAGAGAAGGTTAACTTCCAGGTACAGACACTATTCCGGTGTATTGGTTGATATGTTTTATGATCATTATTTAGCAAAAAACTGGGCTGATTACAGTAATGAAGACATTAATGATTTCGTAAAAAATGCTTATGACATTTTGCTAAAAAACTACATTATCCTTCCACCCAGGGCAAAAAAGATATTGCCATATATGATTGCATCAAACTGGTTGGTTAACTATGCGGATTTAGGCAGCCTTCAAAAGCGTTTTGCAGGTATGGCAAAAAGAACAACCTTTGAATCCGGGATGGAAAACGCAGTATATGACCTTAGGGAGAACTATGATCTTTTCTTACATGAGTTCAAGGCCTTTTTTCCTCAACTAGTTGACTATGTTAATCAAGAAATAAGAAACAGCGGAAAAACCGTATAGCTGTAATCACCGATATTATCAATAATACTTTCCGTTAACAAGATACTCTTTAACATACTCATTAACACCTTCTTCTATAGAATAAAAACTATCATCATAACCGGCATCGCGCAATTTTGTCATCTTTGCTTCTGTAAAATATTGGTATTTGTTGCGAATATCTTTGGGGGTATTGATAAACTCAATTGAAGGCTCTTTATCCAGTGCTTTAAAAACGGAATTTGCCAAATCGAGGAAAGAGCTTGCCTTTCCCGTACCAAGGTTATAAATGCCGGGATTTTCTCTCTTCTCCATCATAAAAAACAAGACGTCAACAACATCTTTAACATAGATAAAATCTCTTAACTGCTCTCCATCCTTATAATTAGGGTTGTGAGATTTAAAGAGCTTCATGGTTCCTGTTTCCTTTATTTGATTGTATGCATGGAGAACAACTGAGGCCATCCTGTTTTTATGATACTCATTAGGCCCGTAAACATTAAAAAATTTAAAGCCGGCCCAAAACGACGGACGCCTATTTTGCTTTAAAACCCATTTATCAAATTCATTTTTACTTTCTCCATAAGGATTTAAAGGTTTTAAGCGGGGTATTATACTATGATCATCATCATACCCATGCTCACCACCGCCATAAGTAGCTGCTGAAGATGCGTATATTAAAGGAATACAATAATCGGTACAAATCCTCCATATATCCTTTGAATAATTAAGATTCAATTTATTAAAAACCTCAACATCAAATTCTGTTGTGTCTGTCCTGGCGCCCAGATGCACTACGAAGCTAATACCCTGATAATTATCTTTAAACCAATCAATGAAAATTTCACGATCAATTTTTTGATAAAAAAACTTATTTTCCAGATTTTTATTCTTGAGCGGATTCGAAAAATCATCAACAAGAATTAAATCCCTGTGAGTTTCTTTATTTAACTTACTCACAAAACAACTACCAATAAAACCTGCAGCACCTGTTATTACAATCATAATTCATTGATAAAATATTTATACAAATAATTTTCTGTGCATTACTTTATAACGCTTTACCTCAAGAGCTTTGCTATACAAAGTTCTGATTGCGTTTTTTCCCTCATCACCCAAATTTAATGAAAATTTATTAACATAAAGTTTTATATGTTCTGATGTCACATTATCATCAATTTCTGATGCATGCTCCTTAATAAAGCTTTTTGATGCATCGGGATTGTCAAAGGCATACCGGATACTTCTGCTTAAAACTCTGCTAATTCTTTTTTTATCTTCGTCACTTATACATCGTTTGACAGCTATTCCTCCCAGGGGGATTGGCATTCCTGTTGAATTTTCCCACCATTCACCAAGGTCGCAAATTTTATGAAGGCCTTTTTTTTGATAAGTAAAACGATTTTCGTGAATAATTAAACCTGCATCTACTTCATCATTAATGATGGCATCTTCAATATTAGAAAACAACATTGGCAATTTGTTGTTAACTTCAGGCCACATAAGGTTTAGAAGCAAGTTAGCTGTTGTATAAATTCCGGGGATTGCTATCTTATATTCAGACGGTTTTTTATAAAACCTGTCTGATTTACTGATTAATATGGGGCCACAACCTCTGCCTAATGCGGCACCTGAATTCAACAACACATATTTATCACTCAAATATCCGAAAGCATTAAAAGAAATCTTGGTAATATCAAATTTTTCTTCAAATGCAACATTATTCAGCGTTTCAATATCTTCAAACTCATAATCAAACTCCAGGCCTTCGGTATCAATCAATTTATTAACCATTGCATGAAACATAAAAGTATCATTAGGGCATGGGGAGAATGCTAAAGTATATTTCTTTTTATGACTCATTTAATATCTTAATTATTATCTTATTAAGATTCTCAATTGCATAAGGAATGTTCCACTTGTCAGTATTTCTTTCCTCCACAAAATTTGATATTGCTCTAATTTGACTACAGGGAATTCCTTCTTGCTTGCATGCATATAGAAAAGCGGCACCTTCCATACTTTCAGTATCAGGATTACACCTCTCTCTTATCTTTTTAATGCTTTGGTTATTGCCATGAACCCTGTTCACTGTAATTCCTCTAACTGCGGGCAGGCTTTCTACTGTTGAGCTTTTTATAGGATTTTCATTAATAATTTGCCCATTTTTAAAAGGAAAAGAATCTTCTTCGAGAAGCTTTAGGTCTACTAAGGAAAGGAAATACTCTCCATTTTCAGCGCCAAGTTCAGGAAATTGGTCATTATTAACATTCACGACAGTTCCAATACTAAGTTTACTATTAAAACTGCCTGCAATGCCAAAATTGAAAGCAGCATCATAGCTATAAGCATTCAAGGCTCGTCCGAGAAAATAAGCAGCAGGCACCATACCCACTCCGGTAGTTAAAACATCAATCGTCATGTTTTTATACTTATAACGATTTATTGTTGAGTCCATCCTGCTGCTGAAAGTAAAATACTGCAGCAGTGATTTTATTTCTAATGTTGTTGCAGAAACAATTAATATGTTCATCTTATAGTCACTGTTTTATTATCTTAACAAAAATACCTGTTTATTATTAAATTGTCAATTTAATTAGCATCAAAACCTAATAAATAAAAAAGTAATATCCTTATATTTGCAAAGCTCAAAAAGCAAAATATAACAATGAAAAAAAAGATATTCTTATCATCTCCCCACATGGGTGGCAAAGAACAGGATTTTATAAAGAATGCATTTGAAACAAACTGGATTGCCCCTTTAGGCCCCCATGTTGATGCCTTCGAAAAAGATCTTTGTAAATATACAGGTGTAAAACATGCTGCTGCTTTAAGTTCAGGCACTGCGGCTATACATTTATCATTAATCCTGCTGGATGTAAATCAGGGTGATTATGTTATCTGCCAGAGTTTTACTTTTGCAGCAACAGCAAATCCAATCCGATACCAGGGAGCTATCCCGGTATTAGTAGATTCTGAAGAAGACACATGGAATATGTGTCCCAAACAGCTCGAAAAAGCAATAAAATTTTGCATCAACAATAAAGAAAACCCGCGTAAACCAAAAGCAATTATGCCTGTGCATCTATATGGCATGCCTGCAAAATTGGATGAAATTATGGCTATTGCAGAAAAGTATGATATCCCAATCATTGAAGATGCTGCTGAGTCGCTGGGTTCAACCTATAACAATATTAGAACAGGAAGCTTTGGCAAATTTGGAATTCTGTCTTTTAACGGGAATAAAATCATTACAACAAGCGGTGGCGGCGCCTTACTATCTGATGATGAAGAGTTAATAAAAAAAGCAAGATTTCTGGCTACCCAGGCTAGAGACCAGGCGCCACATTATCAACATTCTCACATTGGTTATAATTACAGGCTTAGTAATGTCCTTGCAGGAATAGGAAGAGGGCAAATGGAAGTATTGGAAGACAGGGTAAATGCAAGAAGAAATGTTTTTGATAAATACAAAAACTATTTCAGCAATATTAATTCAAATTCATACAATATACAACTGTTGGAGGAACCTGAAAATGCTTATTCCAATCGTTGGTTGACAACAATCATAGTAGAACCTGAATTAAATAAAGGGATTACTACTGAAAAGATTCGACTTGAATTTGAAAAAGAAAACATTGAAACCAGGCCACTTTGGAAGCCAATGCATTTGCAGCCGGTTTTTGAAAAATATCCGTTTTTTGGAGATGGAGTTTCAGAAAAACTTTTTAAAACGGGAATGTGTTTGCCTTCAGGATCAAATCTCACTGAAAATGATTGGAACAGGATTGTGGATGTAATGGATAAAATATTTTTATAAACTTTTTTAAAACACCTAATACCTGTAATATATTATTTATTAGTTATAATTTTTTTAACAAAAAAACATTTTCCTGATTATGCTTTTGTTAGAAAAAAATTGATATTTTCGCACATTCAAAATATGAAAAAAACCACATATCAAAAATTTTACATAAAACTCTGAATATTATGCAAACAAAACTTCAGGAACTTACCGAAAAGATTTATTCTGAGGGCGTTGAAAAAGCCAATGATGAGGCAAAAAAGATTGAAAAAGATGCTAAGGAACAAGCAGAAGAGATTGTAGAAAACGCAAAAAAGGAAGCTGAAAAAATAAAAAAAGATGCTGAAAAATCAGCTGAAGACCTTAGGAAAAACAGCCTAAACGAGCTTCAGCTAGCGTCACAACAAGCTATATCAGATATAAAGCAAAACATTATAAAACTTATTCAGAATAAAACAATCACTCCGGAAGTAAAAGCTGCTTTTAAGGATGTTGAATTTACCCAGCAGGTCATAAACACATTGATAAAAAACTGGGATCCAAAAAGCAACGACCCTGTTAGCATAACAGTCTTATTACCGGAAGAAAAGAAAAAAGAATTTGAGGCATTTTTTCAGAAAAAAGCTAAAGAATTGTTAGACAATGGCCTTGAATTAGATTTTAGTGATTCTTTAAAAGCAGGGTTTAAAATAGGGCCTAAAGATGGCGGATATTTAATTTCATTCACTGATGATGATTTTGACAATTTTTTCAAAGCATACCTTCGCACAAGGCTTATAGAAATACTTTATGACGATAAGAAAGAGGACAAGAAAGAAAAATAGAATATCGAAAATTCTGATATAATATTAAGATAATGCATATTAAAAGGAATTATTACTGCCTTGTAGCAGGCCTTCAGGATATAAACATAGACACTCACAAGCTGGTTTTTGACCAGCAGGCATTTAAAGAAGAGCTCAAAGCAGAAGTTCATCCGGCTGATTACAAATTAGTAAAAAAGCTTTTCCTTCCTTATGACAATAAGAACCTTTTAAACCTGCTGGAAAAAAGAGATAAAGAGTTTGACGAAAAAGGTAACTTTTCAAAATCTTTTCTTGAGGAGCAAATAAAAGAACCAACCGACCTTCCTGATTATATGACACGTTTTATCAATGCTATAAAAAATGATGAACGTATTTTTCCGGATATGAGCACTGAAAATGAACTTTTATCATTATTCTATGATGAAATGATCAAGGATGATAATTCATTTTTAAGCAAATGGTATGAGTTTGATATGAACATCAAAAATATCACCACTGCCTTAATGGGTCGTAAGCACGAGATAAAGTACGAAAATCAAATTATAGGTAGTACTGAAGTATCGGACATTATCAGGAAAAGCCATGCAAAAGATTTTGGCTTAAGCAATGAATATGAATATATAGAAGAATTGATAAACATCATTAAGCTGGAAGACATTCAAGAGAGAGAGAAAGCAACTGACCAGCTTAAGTGGGATTATCTTGAAGATGTAATATTTTTTGAATATTTCACTATTGAAAGATTGTTGTCATTCACAATCAGGCTCGGAATTGTAGAGCGCTGGATGTCAATAGACAAAGATCATGGCAAGGCATTATTTAAAAAATTATTAGAAGAATTACAAAACAGTTATAAATTACCGGAAACATTTACTGAAAAATAACAATATATGAACACTATAGGTAAGGTAACAGGAATTATAGCAAACTTAGTTATTGTAGAAGTAGAAGACAAAGTTGCTCAAAATGAGATCTGTTTTATTAAGCATGAAGATACCCGTTTAATGGCAGAGGTTATTAAGATAATGGGCAAAAAGGCATACATCCAGGTTTTTGAAAGCACAAGGGGTTTGAAAGTTGGACTGGAAGTAGAATTCATGGGACATATGCTTGAAGTAACACTTGGCCCCGGCATCTTGTCAAAAAACTTTGACGGCCTTCAAAACGACCTTAACAAGATGGAAGGTGTTTTCCTAAACAGGGGTGAATATACAGAACCTTTGGACGCCGGGACTGAATATGAGTTTAAAACTATTGCAAAAAAAGGAGAAAAAGTTGTTGCCGGTAGTTGGCTGGGAGAGGTTAAAGAAAATTGGATACCTCACAAAATTATGGTTCCCTTTACTTTTTCAGGGGAGTACACAATAAAGAGCATTAAGGAAGATGGTAAATACAAAATTGATGATGTTATTGCCGTCGTTACAGATAAAGAAGATAAAGAACATAAAATAACAATGGTTCAAAAATGGCCTGTTAAAGTTCCAATTAAAGCATATAAGGAAAAACCAAGGCCATCCAAAATCATGGAAACCGGCGTAAGAGTTATTGACACTCTCAACCCTATAGCTGAAGGTGGTACTGGTTTTATCCCGGGGCCTTTTGGATCAGGGAAAACCGTACTTCAGCATGCATTATCAAAATATGCAGAAGCTGATATGGTAGTTGTTGCTGCTTGTGGAGAGCGTGCTAACGAGGTTGTTGAAATCTTTACAGAATTCCCGGAATTGGAAGACCCGCGCTCCGGGCGGAAACTAATGGAACGAACTACCATCATTGCTAACACTTCTAATATGCCGGTTGCAGCCAGGGAAGCATCAGTTTATACAGCGATGACTATAGCCGAATATTATCGCGCCATGGGATTAAAAATACTATTGCTGGCCGACTCTACTTCACGATGGGCTCAGGCACTTCGGGAGATGTCTAACAGGATGGAGGAATTACCGGGACCCGATGGTTTCCCTATGGATTTGGCAGCTATTATTGCAAACTTTTATGCAAGGGCAGGTTTCGTTTATCTTCCTAATGATGAAACAGGCTCTATCACTTTTATAGGTACAGTTTCACCGGCTGGTGGTAACCTTAAAGAACCCGTTACAGAATCCACTAAAAAAGTGGCCAGATGTTTCTACGCCCTTTCACAGGACCGTGCCGACTCAAAAAGATATCCTGCAATTGATCCAATAGATAGTTATTCTAAATACCTTGAGTACCCTGAAATTGAAGAATACCTAAACGACAAAATTGCAAAAGATTGGACAAGTAATGTGTTTAAGGCTAAAGATATCCTATTAAGAGGTAAAGAAACATACGAGCAAATAAACATCCTTGGCGATGATGGAGTACCTCTTGATTACCATATTAAATACTGGAGGTCTGAGCTTATTGACTTTGTCATATTACAGCAGGATGCTTTTGATAAAATTGATGCTTCTACATCTCTTGAGCGTCAAAACTACATGCTGCAAAAAGTACTTGAGATCACTGATTTAGAATTTGAATTTGAGAATTTTGAGAATGTAGGTCCGTATTTTAAAGAAATCATTAACAAACTCAAGCAAATGAATTATTCAGAATTTGAGTCTGATGATTTCAATAAATATAATAAAGAGCTTGAAGGCATCATAAAGGAAAGAATTAAAGAAGAAGAAGTTACAGAAGAAAAATAATAATAAAATAATAAAAACCGGGAAAAGATAACTGAATAATGGAAAAGGAAACAAAAGCATTTCAACGCATATACACTAAACTGTTTCAGCTTACAAAAGCTACAGTTTCTCTGCATGCGAGCGGCATTGGTTATGATGAGCTGGCTATTGTGGATGGACGTTTAGCCCAGGTAGTTAAGATCATTGACGACATTGTTACTCTCCAAATATTTGGTGGTACAGAAGGTATTGCAACAAATGCGGAAGTAATATTTTCGGGGAAGGCACCCAGTTTAAAAGTGGGTGAAGATCTTGCCGGCAGATTTTTCAATGCTTATGGTGAGCCGATTGATGGTAGCCAGATCATGGGTGAAGAACGTGAGATTGGTGGCCCAAGTGTTAACCCTGTCAGGCGTATGCAACCTTCAGAGTTTATTGCAACAGGTATAGCAGGTATTGACCTTAACAATCCACTGGTTACAGGACAAAAGATACCATTTTTTGCCGACCCTGACCAGCCTTTTAACCAGGTCATGGCTATGGTTGCTTTGCGTGCAAAAGCTGACAAAATTATCCTGGCCGGCATGGGGCTTACTAATGATGATTACCTGTATTTTAAAAATGTATTTGACAACGCAGGAGCTCTCGACCGTATCGTTGGCTTTATTAATACTACAGAAGACCCTCCGGTAGAAAGATTATTGGTGCCTGATATGGCACTTGCTGCTGCTGAATATTTTGCTGTTGATAAAAATGAAAAAATACTGGTACTGCTGACAGACATGACGCTTTATGCTGATGCTTTAAGTATTGTATCAAACAGGATGGACCAGATTCCTTCTAAAGACAGTATGCCGGGGTCTTTATATTCAGACCTTGCCCGCTTATACGAAAAAGCTGTTCAGCTTCCGGATGGCGGATCTATAACTATTATTGCCGTTACTACATTATCCGGTGGTGATATCACACATGCTGTGCCTGACAATACCGGTTATATCACGGAAGGCCAGCTATTCCTTCGTAAAGACAGTGATATTGGTAAAGTTATTGTTGACCCATTCAGAAGCTTGTCACGTCTGAAACAGCTTGTTATTGGTAAGAAAACTCGTGAAGACCACCCACAGGTGATGAATGCTGCTGTCAGGCTATATGCCGATGCTGCCAATGCTAAAACAAAACTGGAAAACGGCTTCGACCTGTCTGATTATGACGAACGTACTTTGGATTTTGCAAAAGCTTATTCCGAAAAACTGCTTGCCATTGACGTTAATATTGACACCGATACTATGCTTGACATTGCATACGAACTTTTCAGCGAGCATTTTAAACCCGCTGAAGTTGGCATCAGGCAGGAATTTGTTGACAAGTACTGGAAGAAAGAAAAAGACAAGAGCTAATTTGCCGATTGTTTATTCAAAATCATTATTTGACATATGGCTATTAAGTTTCAATATAATAAAACATATCTTCAGCGATTAAAGAAGCAGCTTCAGGTAAGGGAAAAGGCACTGCCAACCCTGAAAAATAAAGAAGCAGCACTAAGGAGTGAAGTAAAAAAAGCAAAGGAAGTTGCTGAAGAGTTTGACGAAAAGCTTGAAAAAAAGCTGAAGGAGTATCAGCATGCCACAGAACTTTGGGATGAGTTTGATAATGAGCTTGTTAGCATTGACGATGTAGAGTTGTCTATTAAAAAAATAGCAGGGGTTAAAACGCCTATTTTAGAAGATATTGTGTTTTCAATTAAAGAATTTAGTATATTCAACAAACCCGGCTGGTATCTTGATGGTGTCAATATCGTTAAAGAGTTGGCGCGTATAGCAATAGAAAGAGAAGTATATAACCAGAAAATGCAATTGCTGGAGCATGCAAGAAAAAAAACAACACAGAAGGTAAACCTTTACGAAAAAGTTCAAATACCGGGTTTTGAAGAGGCTATATTGAAGATTAAACGCTACCTGGAAGATGAAGAAAATCTTTCAAAAGCTGCGCAAAAAATTGTAAAAAACAGATTACAGGAAATGGAGGAAAGCGCATGATAGTACCAATGAAAAAATATTCTTTCCTTGTTTACCATAAAGTGTACGAGTCATTTCTCGATGACCTTCGTGACCTTGGAGTTGTGCATATTAATGAAAAACAAAAAGATGTATCTGATGAAATAAGTGAAAAATTTGACCTTATAAGGCAAATTGATTCTGTGATGCGTCTTTTAATTAAAAAAGAAATTCTGCCGATAAAAGTTGACAAGGAAATTGACGGCAAAGAAGCCTTCGAAGAAGTAACGCAATTAACAGCCGACCTTGAAACAAAACACCAGCAGTTAAGTGCTTTAAAAAAGGAGATTTATAATAATATACCCTGGGGTGACTTCAATGTTGAGACTATAAAAAAACTTGAAGAGAATGGCTTAAAATTAAAACTCTACTCAGTTTCACAAAAAAAATTCAATCCGGAATGGGAGAATAAATATCCTATACAAAGTATCAGCAAGCATGCAGGATTGATCTACTTTGCACTTATACATAAAGAAGGAGAAGAAATTGAGCTGGAAGCGGAAGAAATGAGAATTCCCGAACGCCCCTTGTCAGAGTTATACTTTTATAAAGAAGAATTAGAAAAAGACATTAAGTCTATTGAGAACAAAATTGAAATGCATGCTGCTGAAAGTTTAGAGGCAATAAATAAATACTTTTTAAAAGTTATAGAAGAAACTGATTATAAAAAAGCTCTTGAAAACACAGACAAGGAAGCCGACAACAAAGTAATGATACTTGAAGGCTGGGCTCCCGAGCACAGAAGTGAAGAGCTTGAAAAATACCTTGATAAAAACAATATCCTTTATTTGAGTGAAAAGCCCAAAGATGAGGAAATCAACAAGGTTCCAATTCTTTTAAAGAATAAAAAGTTTTCAAGGAAATTCGAAGTACTGGGAGAGCTTTATTCGTTGCCAAAATATAATGAATTAGACCTGGTTCCTTTCTTTGCTCCTTTTTATATGCTGTTTTTCGGTTTTTGCCTTGGTGATGCCGGTTATGGTGTATTAATGGCAATAGCAGCGCTATTTGCAAAGAAAAAAGTTCAAAAAGAGCTTAAGCAAGTTATGAGCCTGGTATTTTACCTGGGTTTGGCAACAATATTATTTGGTATTATTGGAGGTACATTCTTTGGTATTCCACTTTATGAGACCAACCTGCCGGTATACCGAGATCTGGCAGTGATTTTTAATAAAAATAACACAAGCATAAACGACCTGTTATTTAATCTGTCATTGATACTTGGTGGTACCCAAATATTATTTGGCCTTGTTATTAAAATCTTTAACGAGATAAAACAAATGGGTATCAGTTATGCTGTTGGCACAATGGGATGGGTATTATTGTTGGTTGGCCTTGTTGTAATTTACTTAATCAGTTACTTCAAAGGCATCCCTATGGATTCTTTAATGACTGAGATTTACATATTATTAGGAGTTAGCGGCATATTTAT
This sequence comes from Bacteroidales bacterium, assembly GCA_046484145.1. Taxonomy (GTDB): domain Bacteria; phylum Bacteroidota; class Bacteroidia; order Bacteroidales; family UBA7960; genus PWND01. The sequence goes on along the minus strand of JAWOBS010000036.1, from coordinate 5,833 downwards.
CCTGTTCTTAAACAACCTTAAAAGAAATATCTTTATGAATTTCGGAGTTGGCTTGTGGGGTGTTTATAATATGGTAACAGGATTGTTAGGCGACATGCTTTCATACATCAGGTTGTTTGCATTAGGTATTTCAAGTGCAATTATGGGATATGTATTTAACAGTCTTGCATTAGAGATGAGCGGAAGCATACCCGTTTTGAATATAATTATAATGATTATCATATTGGTAATAGGCCATGCGATAAACATTTTCATGTCGGGCTTAGGCTCTTTTGTGCACCCGATACGTTTAACATTTGTAGAATTTTATAAGAATGCCGGTTTTTCCGGTGGAGGTAAAAAATATAATCCATTTAGAAAATTAACTTAAAGTCTCACTAAATTAACATCAAAATTATGGAACCAATTATTTTAGCATACATAGGAGTAGGATTAATGATCGGGCTTGCCGGTATTGGCAGTGCTTACGGAGTTTCTATGGGAGGTAACGCATCTGTTGGAGCTTTAAAAAAGAACAGCGATGCATTTGGTAACTACCTAATCTTAAGCGCACTACCCGGAACACAGGGTTTGTATGGCTTTATGGGTTACTTTATTCTTTCAGAATATTTAGTGCCTGAGATAACATGGATAACGGCAGCTGCTATTTTCGGAGCAGGTTTGGCATTAGGATTTGTTTGTCTGCTTTCAGCAATCCGCCAGGGACAGGTTTGTGCCAATGGTATTGCAGCCATAGGCTCCGGACACAACGTTTTCGGAAATACCATGATTCTTGGTGTATTCCCTGAGCTGTATGCTATTGTAGCATTTGCTGCTACATTCCTTATTGCTGGAGCATTATAATATTAAAAGTTTAACAGCCGGGAAAATAATCCGCAGGGTGAATTATATACTTTCGCCTACAATCTTTTTAAGCCGCTTTTTTGAGCGGCTTTTTTTATACCTTCTAATCCCACTCAATAATAAAATCACCTTCTTCGCCTTTTTTTATCTCCTCACGTTCTTTTATTTTCTTGATTTCCTCTTCCGTCTTTACCTCCTCTAAAGTATCCACGGGAGATATTCCGAATTCTTTTTTGAAGATCTCTTTAAGGTTTTTGCTCTCTTTTCGTAAGTCGTCACGGAACTTTTGCAATGCACTTTTTGTATCATACTTAAAAATGGGATCATCAATGGTTCCGGTTAGCAGGAGAAACAAAGTCCGGCTATGTCCGTCATCAATAATCTCTCCGTATTTCTCTTGCGGATTCCGATTTTGCCGGCTACGGCTTGCCAAAATATCCGAAAGTGCAACCTGTAAGCGATAATCTATCTCATTATTAAAATAATGCTCACCTGACAATTTTATATCTATAGCACTTGAATTGATTTCCATAAATGGAATAAAAACAGTTTGATTCTTTATGGTAATATTATTTTCAAGTGTTGAAAAATTAATATGATGCAAGTCGCCAATCTTTAAAAAACGTGAAAGCTCAAGGATAGGTTTAAAATCTATTAACTCACCATTTTCAACAACAAGGTGAGCATCTGACACAAGGCTACCCCAGTCTATTTCAAGGTATGGTGACCAGTTAGCAGAGAATTGCACATTAGAATTTAGCTTTCCTTTTAAATGTTTATCAACTATGGCTGTCTGTCCAAAATTCTCCAATTGGTAAAATAATTGCCTTATCTCAACATTTTCAACATCGGCGTAGCTATTAATTTTTAGAACATCAGGATCAGTACCATCAATATTACCTGACATTTCTACCTTTCCATCCATAGTTTTGAAATTAACTTTATCAGCCATAAAAGATTTATTCCTTAAATAAACAGAGCCATTAACATCAAAAGCTTCAAATTTATTAAAAACAAGATTTTCAACATTAGCATTCATAGTAAAACTCAGGCGGTCAGAGAAGCTAAGCTTATATGTTGTGTCAGAACCTGCAACATTATGCTGAAGCAGTTCATTAAAATTAAGATGTTCAGCATTAAAGCGTGCATTTACAGCAAGATTCTGATCATCAAAAAACAAATAAGACAAGAAATTTTTCAAATATCCTACAACGCTAAAATCGCTGGAACTTACTTTACCTGCTAAGTTTTCTACAATAAGGTCATTATTGTTAAATAATAAGTTGCCGGAGAAACTATTATAATCTTTTGGATCATTCAAAAGCTTAAAACTTACACCATCAAAATTTACTTTTCCTATTGCAGTACTGGAAATAAAATCATTGGGTCGAAATTTCTTTCCATCACTAATCCTTCCAATAAAATCCAACTTTAGGTTTAATTTACCCTCAGCATTTTTCACTTTTTCTATTTTTAAAAAGTTCATCAGGTCAGAAAGTGTTATATCAGAATTAAGGTTTAATTCTATATTAGGAATATCAAAATTGTAAATTTTTAAATCCCCTTCAAGAAATCCATTATTCAGGTCGGTATAAAAATCTGTCAATGCCAGAGCAGAAGATTTCAACTTCCTATATCTTCCGTTATTAAATTTCCCGGCAAAACTTAAGTCTTTCATTTGCACGCCTGTTTTCCTGTCGCTCACTTCTCCATTCTGAAGGCCAAACTCGGCTCTTATAAAAGGATTTACAACAGAGGAGTAAGTTCCTGAAATGCTGGCATTGAAAAACATTTGACCTTTTATTTTATATCCATCAAAAAAAGAACTAAAAGATCGGGGCATATCCATTAAAAGATTATCAAGATCAATCCTTTTACCTGCAAGAGCCAGATCAAGAAACATATCTTCACCGCTTAAATCAATCTCTCCTGACACATTAAACTTATGGGAATTAATATCTATTGCACCTGCTTCCAGGGAAAACATCTCATTGTTTTTTACATTCAGAGTGAGGTCAATAGAAGTATTTTGTTTTTTAAGAAATTCAGTGTTATCGATTTTTATTTCATCTGCAAAAAAGTCACCATTAATATTCAAAGTGTAATCAGAAGCTGAAAAATGGCCACTAAGCATGGCTTCTTCTGCCATAAAATCAAGAAAAATATTCTTTTTATGATCTGAGAAATGTACATTTACCCTTTTCATACTAAACTTTTCAAAATCAAAAACAAAATCCTGTCCTGCTTCTTCGCCTCCATTACTTTTCCAAACCATATAGTTTACAGACCCGTCTTTAAATATCACAGGATTAAAATCAGCCAGAACAACTTCCATTTGTTTAATATTATATTCTTTCCTGATAAGATCCATAATGCTAAACTGAAAGTGCACTCTACGCGCAGACAACAGTGTGTCTTTTTCAGCTTTATCAACAGCTTCCATCATGACTACATTATTAAGTGTAACTGATGCTTTGGGGAAGCTGCGAAAAAGATTTACACTAACATCTTCAATATGCGTTTCACTTTCAAGCTTATTAATTAGTTCTTTTACAAAAACCTCTTTAATATTGTCACGATAAACATAAGTTAGCACAGATAATGCTACAACGACAACCAGTATAAATACCAAACCGGATACCAGGGCGAGCCTTATAAACTGCCAAACCAAAGAAAGCTTATGATTAAAGTTTGAAGCCATTTATGATAATATTTATTCTAAAACGCTATATTATAAAACAATATTATTTTCTACCAAAATCAGCCGGAATTTCGCCCCATGCCTTTGTTTCCCATTTCAGCAAAGCATTGTCCCATGTATTATTCTTAAGCCAGTTTTCGGCTCTTTCTATAAGATCAAAAAGTTTTTCGTTCTTCTTGTTTTTAACAAGTTTCGTTTTGGCTTTTTTATCTAAAACCCATTTTATAGCAATCTTGCTATCAGAATATATAGGGTAATTAATATTTCTTTTTTTGCACCAAGCTAAAGCATGAACGATTGCAAGAAATTCACCAACATTTGCTGTCCCGTCTTCAAATGGCCCATTGCGAAAAAGCAATACATTTTCAAAATTAAAAACACCCTGATACTCCATCTTGCCCGGGGCACCGCTGCAGGCAGCATCCACACATATACTTTTCAGAATTGGCTTTCCTATCCTTTTTAGCTCTTCAGGGCTTAATTCTGACTCATGGATGTCTTTCCCTATATATTCAGCAGGATTCCCATTAAAAGCTTCTTTGGCCTTTTCTAAGGTTAAGAAAGACTTGTATTTAGCGCCCTGATATCCTTCTATAGATTTCTTACACTTATCCCAGGAATCAAATATGCCGGGTTCCTTTCCTTCCCATACAACGTAGAATTTTTTCTTAGAGGCCATTAGCAAATATATTTAAACATCCACAGAATTATTTTCCAGATTTAAATGCATCCCAGCCTTGTGCTTTCAGTGGCACCTGCTGTCCGGCATTTGTAACTACACTAACACCTTCAGATGCATCAGTGATATATCCTATGGTTTTTATGTGGGATTTAATATCAATTTTTTCATAATCTTTTTGTGAAATAGTAAAAAGCAACTCATAATCTTCTCCACCATTTAGGGCAAATGTTGTAGGATTAATATCAAACTCATCTGCAACAGCAATAGTTTCAGGGTCAATTGGAATCTTTTCTTCAAACAATTGCGCACCTGTTTTAGAGTTTTCACAAATATGCATTACTTCGGATGCCAGTCCGTCAGAAACATCTATCATGGATGTTGGCATAATATCCAGTTCCTTTAAAATATTGATAATATGCTCCCCTGCTTCAGGCTTTAATTGTCTTTCAAGCACATAGGAATATTTAGAGATATCAGGCTGTGCATTAGGATTCACTTTAAAAACCTCTTTTTCTCTTTTAAGAATTAACAGTCCGGCATAAGCTGCTCCAAGGTCGCCACTAACACAAATCAGGTCATTTTGTTTCGCTCCTTTTCTATATGTAATCTTACTTTTTTCAACATGGCCAACGGCTGTAACCGAAATAAACAGACCGGCCTGAGACGAGCATGTATCACCACCAACCAAATCTACCTTATACTTTTCACATGCCAGTTTAATTCCGCTATAAATCTCCTTCAGGGCTTCAACACTGTATCTGCTTGAAACAGCTATCCCAACAACAATTTGCGAAGGAGTGCCATTCATTGAATAAATATCAGATAAATTCACAACAACAGATTTATAACCAAGATGTTTTAAAGGAGTGTAAGATATGTCAAAATGAACTCCTTCTACCAGGAGGTCTTTCGTAATCAAAGTATAATTATCTCCACTTTCAATAACTGCAGTATCGTCACCAACAGCTTTGACAGTAGATTTATTAACAGTTTTAAAATCTTCGGTAAGCTTATCTATTAGGCCAAATTCGCCAACTTCCTCAATATTTGTTATTGTACTTTTACTGCTGTCTTTTTTTGTCATAAAGATTAAAATATTACTGTTTATTTTTGTTTTTTGTTTTTTGCTCAAGGTCTCTTTGAATTCTGATTGATTCCTGGTGTAAAGCCTGAAGAAGTTTTTTAAGGAACCCACTTTCTATGCCAAGTTTTTTTCCAAAAGCTAATCTGTTTTCAAAAATATTATTCCAGCGCTTAATTTGCAAAATAGTTATTTTTTGTTTCTGTTTCAGCAAGCCAATATCTTTAACAACATCCATCCTTTTAGCGAGAAGCTCAAGTATATGATGGTCTATAGAATCAATTTCATCTCGCATCATTTCAATTCTTTGCATCTGTAAAGGCTTTTCCACAAATTGAGATTTAAACTCCAGCTTATCCCACAATTCGCTAAGAGCTTTTGGGGTTATTTGCTGTCTGGCGTCTGTTAGAGCTTTTTCCGGATTATAATGTGTTTCCACCATAAACCCATCCATATCAAGGTCAATTGCATGTTGGCATATTTGTAAAATCAGATCTTTATTACCGGCGATATGGCTTGGGTCGCA
>JAWOBS010000016.1:0-2554 GCA_046484145.1 Bacteroidales bacterium | reverse complement strand
TATCGGTCCATGCTTTATAACCCAGAGACTCTATGCTTTTTATGGCTTTTTTTATGTCTTCTTCATTATCATAATTAAAAGTAGCTTCTTCAAAAGACAGTTCAACATTTACATTTTTAAAACCGTCCTTTTCAAGTTTTTTCTTAACACCAAGAGCGCAATTACTACAAGACATTCCTGATATCTCAACTTTTGCTGTATTATCTTTATTTTCTGCCATAGTAAAAAAATTAAAATATTTTTTAATACTATAACAAATAATTGGAAATGAAGTTCAGTAATGCAAAACTTTCCCTAACCTATAATTGTAGCTGTAATTCTGCGGGCACCACCATTATTTCTGAACTCACACAAATAGATACCCTGCCAGGTTCCCAGTTTAAGTTTGTAGTTGTCAATAGGTATTGTAACTGATGCACCAATTAAAGAGGATTTTATATGAGCCGGCATGTCATCACTACCTTCCATAGTATGTTTTAAAAACGGCAAGTTCTCAGGTACTAAATGGTTAAAAATGCTTTCCATATCATCTCTTACTGAGGGGTCTGCATTTTCATTTATTGTCAGTGCAGCTGAGGTATGATGGACAAACAAGTGTAGTAAGCCTTTTTCCGGATATGTTTTAATTTGCTCATTCAGGTATTTTGTAATCAAGTGATAACCTCTGCCAAATGGAGGTAATGAAAATTCAATATTATTCACCATATTATCAAATATTTTCAATTAAAATTCAAAAAAAAATTGCAATTTTGCTTAAATTAGATGCTTTTATAATATCAAAAATAATGAACATTGCTATAAATACAAGGCTTCTGTTAAAAAATAAAATGGAAGGTATTGGATGGTTTACTTATGAAACTGTTAGAAGGATTGTAAAAGCTCACCCTGAGCACACATTTTATTTTATTTTTGACAGGCCGTGGCATAATGATTATATTTTTTCAGATAATGTCATTCCTATAAAAACGAAACTTTCCTGTCGTCATCCCTTACTATGGTATTTTTGGTTTAACCATTGCATACCTCATATATTAAAGAAGCATAAAATTGATCTTTTTGTTTCACCGGACGGGCATAATGTTCCAAAAAAGTTTAAATCATATATAGTTGTACATGATATAAATTTTGTGCATTTTCCTAAAAATGTACCAATTCTCGAAAGAAAGTACTATCAATATTTTTTTCCAAAATTTGTCAAAAATGCAAATAGATTAGGCACTGTTTCTGAATTTTCAAGGATTGATATATGCAGTCATTATGGCACTAACGAAAACAAGATTGACATTTTATGTAACGGTGCCAGCGATGTTTTTAAGCCTGTTAAGGATGATGTAAAAGAGCAGATAAAGAAAGAATTCTCTGATGGTAATGAGTTCTTTTTATTTGTAGGTGCATTAAACCCAAGAAAAAATATTGGTAGGTTATTAGATGCATTTGAATTATTTTGCGAAATGACTGACAACTCTATCCGCCTGGTTATTGCAGGAAAGCCAATGTTTTCAAACAAATCGTTCAGAAAAAATTATGAGAAGATGCGATATAAGCACAGGGTGCATTTCATTGGCCGTCAAAGGCGCGACAAGCTGGGTGAAATAACTGCAAGTGCTTTTGCCATGGTGTTTCCCAGCACTTTTGAGGGTTTTGGAATACCTATAATTGAGGCAATGAACTGTGATATTCCTGTGATTACTTCAAATATTACTTCAATGCCTGAAGTAGCCGGCGATGCTGCTATAAAAATTGATCCTTATTCTGTTGAATCAATTGCCGAAGCTTTAATAACAATATCAAAACAAGAGCATACCAGGAAGGAACTCATTGAAAAAGGAAAAATTCAAAGACAAAAATACAGTTGGGAAAAAGCAGCTAAGCTGTTCTGGGAAGGAATTGAGAAATGCTTTAAGTCTTAGTTTTAAGGAATTTGTTATAGATTATAACTAAATCTTGCAGGGTTTAACAGAACTGATTAATTAAATAATTAAATTTGCCAAAATTTTAATCACTAATTACTAACAAAATATTCTAAAAGATGAAAACAATATTTAGATTTTTGCCACTAATAGCAATATTATTTTCTGTTTTTGCTGCTAATGCACAAAACTGTAATTACTACTATCCACTTGTTGAGAACAGCAAAATGGAGTTTCGTTCTTTCAACCCAAAAGACAAGCTTGAAAGCATCCAGGAGGTTATTGTAAAAGATGTTAGCAATGCCGGAGGAGTCACAGAAGCAACTGTTATCAATAAGGTATATGACAAGAAAAACAAATTATTACATGAAGGCGATTTTGGCGTAACTTGCTCAGGAAGTAAAATTAATATTGATATGACATCTATGCTCGACCAATCAATGCTGGCAGCTTTTGAGGGTATGGAAGTATCAATGGATGTTAATGATATTGTAATCCCTGCTGATTTATCAGTTGGAACCAAATTAGATGATGCAAGCATAACAATGGTAGTTAAGTCAGGCGGCATGACAATCACAGATATGACGATACATATAAAAAACAGGATTGTAGAAAGTAAAGAAACGGTAACCACTCCTGGCGGC
>JAWOBS010000225.1:0-2801 GCA_046484145.1 Bacteroidales bacterium | reverse complement strand
TTTTAAAAATTCTCTGCGCAACTCTGCGGTTCTTGGCGGTTCTCTGCGTAATAGCTGTTACGCAAATTTGCGCTGAGATATCGCAGAGGTTTATCTTATTACAGATTCTATAAAGAACTTCATTTTCTGCAATACAGCCTCTTTTTGTTCATGGTGTGGAATATGTCCGCAATTATCCAGAAAAGCTAAATTCACATCACCTCCAACATTATTCAGTTTAACAATAAGCTGCTCTTCGCTACCATATTGATCATCCTTACCCTGAATGGCTAATAAAGGAGCTTTAATGTTTCTTAAATAACTAATAATATTCCAGTCTTTTGCCTCTTTAGAAAGCCAGAAACCACTCCATCCATAAAACAACTTATCTGTATTTTCTTTTTGATATTTCTTTAAAAAGTCTCTAAGATTACCCTTTTTATAAATATCAACAACTCCTGCAACTCCATTTGTTGTATGCTCTTCACAAATGACATGATCAGCTTCAGTTATCACAGCCATTACTTTTTCAGGATACTCAGCAGCAAATAATAAAGAAATTGTTCCACCGTCACTATGTCCAACAAGAATCAACTTTTGTTTAATCTCCATTTGCTTAAGCAGCTCCGGTAAATATTCGAAAGCCTCTGTATGCATATAATTTCTATCAAAAGGAGCATCTGTAAATTCTGATTTGCCATATCTAAACCTGTCGTATAACAATGCCGGACATTTAACCGCCTCGCTAATAACTTCGGGTATATCCTTCCATTGCTCAGAGCTACCCAATCCTTCGTGCAGAAAAATAATAAAGGGCTTATTATCACTGATATAATGCTCATTTACTATACTGTAAAAGATTTTCTTACCCTTAACTAAAGAATATCCGGAGATTTTACTCATTATTTTATTAAAATTCTAAATCTGATATTTCATTTTTAGCAATATAAAACTCACTTATTATTTCTTCAATAATCTCTTTTGCGGGTTTAATATCTTTAATTAATGCTGAAACCTGGCCAATTTCAAGTTCACCTTCATCTATATCACCTTCAAACATGCCTTTTTTGGATCTTCCTTGTCCCAATAACTTAAGCAGTTCATGCGCTTCTGCACCCTCAAATTCTTTTTTAGCAACATCATCATAAAATTTGTTTTTCAGCAACCTGACGGCTACCAGCTTTTTTAGTGACAGCATGGTATCACCTTCTCCGGCTTCTAAAATTTTGTATTTAAAATGTTCATGTGCTGACGACTCTTTGCTGCAGACAAATCTGCTTCCAATCTGCACACCGTCGGCGCCGAGCGACATTGCAGCAAACATTGCCCTTCCGGTACCAATACCACCGGCAGCAATAACCGGAATAGAAACTGCTTCCTTAATAACAGGAACTAAAACAAGTGTTGTTGTTTCTTCGCGCCCATTATGGCCACCTGCTTCAAAACCTTCTGCAACAACAGCATCAACTCCGGCTTCTTCTGCCTTCTTTGCAAACTTTGAATTTGCTATAACATGAACCACCTTCAAGCCATTTTCTTTCAAATAAGCTGTATATTTTGCAGGGTTACCCGCCGAGGTAAACACAATATTTACACCTTCTTCAATAAGAATCTTAATAAACTCCTCAGCATAAGAAAATATAAGAGGAATATTAACACCAAAAGGTTTATTAGTAGCTTTTTGGCATTTTTTAATATGCTCTCTTAAAATATCCGGCGTCATAGAACCGGAGCCTATCAACCCCAGTCCACCTGCATTACTCACAGCAGCAGCCAATTCCCAACCACTGCACCATATCATGCCGCCTTGGATGATTGGGAGTTTTATATTGAATAATGTGGTGATTTTGTTCATAGTAATAATATTTTGGTATCGGGTGTCGGGTATCGGGTATCAGGGAATTAATCCCAACACCTGATACCTGATACCTGATACCTGATACCTGATACCTGATACCTGATACCTGATACCTGATACCTGCCTTATACTGCTTTCTTAAATACTATCGACACCAGCGACTTATCATCGCCACCCATATTAATTGTTAATCCGTATGGCCTTTCTGGTTTGATTTCTATTTGAGAATCACCTGCTTTTCCTGTCAATTGTTCCCAGATAGTAACAGCCTGATGAACTCCGGTTGCACCTGTTGGATGCCCCCATCCTACTAATCCGCCGGTTGTATTAAACGGCACTTTACCATCCCTGGCGGTGTTACCTTCAAGAACAAAGTCAATACCTTTACCATGTTCGGCGAAACCAATTGCTTCAGTAGCCATAATTCCGGCGATAGTAAAGCAATCGTGACATTCTACTGTGCCAATTTGCTCTTTGGTTATTCCGGCAGAACTCATAGCTTTTTTAACTGCTGCAACAGTAGTTGAAAGAACAGTAGGATCTTCAGGAGCTTTAGTGATGTCTTCCTCAGCCATTCCAAAGCCTAATACTTCAACAGCATCATTTTTATCTATTCCGCATCTTTTAAGTCCTTCTTCAGAAACAACAGCTATTGTGGATGCTCCGTCAGAAACCTTTGAACAATCAAACACATTTAGGGAATCTACAAAAGCTTTAGGATTAGGTTTGCTCATTCCAAAGCTTGTCAGATCTTTATTCTTATTGTGATACTCTTGTGCTGTGGGACAAAGCCTGGCATTTTCAATAGCATTTATATACCATTTAGCCATAGCTTCGCGAGTTTTTTCGGCTCCAAACTTTTCAGAATAAACCTTTGCTCTGTCACTAAATTTTCCCGGGAAAAAATATGCATGTCCATCTTTTCTTTCTTTTGGCCAACCGGCAGCAGCAAGAATATCAGCTC
>JAWOBS010000176.1:0-10022 GCA_046484145.1 Bacteroidales bacterium | reverse complement strand
CTCCTGCCTTCAAGAGGGTTAATTAACCATTGTAATTTCCGAGGCCCATTCTTTTTGCAGTCAATTCTCAAATATAAAAAACCTAGATTCAAGTTTTAAATGCAACAAAATTTTCTAAATTATTTAGTAATACTTGTATTGGTGTTTGATAATTTAAACTTTTTCTAGGTCTAGAATTTAGCTTCAAACACACCATATTCAAAAATTCTTGATTAATATTTTCAAAGTTAGTTTTTTTAGGAACATATTGTCGTATCAATTTATTTGTATTCTCAGACAATCCTCTTTGCCAAGAAGAATAAGGATCAGCAAAATAAAAATCGCATTCTAATTTTTTTGCAATTGTTTTATGCTCATTAAACTCTGTCCCGTTATCAGACGTGATTGTATGCACTAAGTTTTTATAAGGAGCCAATAGATTTATCATCTCATGTTTTACTGAATCTGCTTTTTTTCCTAAAGTCTTCACATATAAGGCAAACATGCTTTTGCGTTCAACAACACCTAGAATAGCACCTTTATGATTTGCACCAATGATAGTGTCAACTTCCCAGTCTCCATATCTTTGTTTTGAGTCAACAATCTTAGGTCTTTGACTTATAAAAACTCTGTCTTTTATGGTAAAACGTCCCTTTTTCTTATTGTGTTTCGGCTTTCGTTTTGCTCGTGCAGTTCTTAGATATGTGTATAATATGCCTCCTTGTTTTTGATCAGAGTAAATATGCTGATATATAGTTTCATGACTTACCATATCAATATTATATCTTTTGCAATGTCCTACTATCTGCTCTGGAGACCATTCTTGTTTTATTTTAGCTTCTATAATTTTTTTAATGCTTTCAGTAAGGCGTTTGCCCCTTAATACATCTGTTTTCCTTTCTTTATAATACTTATGTGCATTAACAGCACTATAAGTTCTTTTACCGGAATTCCTTTGAATTTCTCTTGTAATTGTTGCTTTATGAACCCCTATTTGTTCTGCAATAAAACTCTTACTGTGGTTTGCTTTTAATAAAGCTTGAATTTCATATCTTTGTTCTAAGGTTAACTGTTTTCTCATAGCAACTTTTTTGTAGGAGATTAGGGAGCTAAGATAAACGTTATCCGTCAAAACAGGGAAGGGATTTTTTCCCTTCTTTGTTTTGAAAAATAAATTTATTTTACCCGTTCTCCTTTATTTATAAAAGTTGCATTTGATACTTGAACTTTCATCACAAACCAAATAAAAATTACTTTATTAGTATGTTAATTTTTAGTTATTTTTGTAACTTAAAATTTTGAAAAAAAGGAACAATATGAAAAGTAAAATTACTTTTTCTGCATTTATACTAATACTTATACTATTAATCTTGCCTAATACAATTAGCGCACAGGAAGATTCTGTGACTGTTGAAAAATTAATGTTAGAAGGTATAGAAAGAATGAAATCCGATGATTACAAAGAAGCAATAGAAATATTTGACAGGGGACGTGAAATGCTTCACAAAATTGCCGTCAAAAAAGACAAGCGTAATGAGGATGTTATTAAGTCTCTTCAGCTAACAAGACAGGCAGAAAGAGAAATTAGCAATAATAATTTTGAAGATGCACTGATTCTATTAGATGAAGCTATTGAGTATAATGACAGAAATATTGAAGCATACAAATTCAGAGGTTCTGTAAGATTAATTCTCGAAGAAAGGATAGAAAAGAAAAGGCATAGAGATTATGCCAAACTGCTAAACGATTACACCAATGCCATAAAAATCACAAACAAACAAATAGAAAACTCACCCAGAAATTCGCAAGAAAGAAAAGAACTTGAAAAAGAAATGGCAAAGATTCTGATTAATCGGGCTTTTGTTAAGATGCAATCAGGCAGAAGATCAGGCTTTAATTCGGCTATTGATGATTATACTCTTGCGATTAGATATGATGATCAAAACTGGGATGGATTCCTTGGCAGAGCAGTTGCCTATAACAATATAAAAGAATACAGAAGAGAGGCTAACGATTATCTTGATGCAATCAAACTTATTGAAAAATACGATTATCGCCTTACAGACGAAGAGTGGAGCAGAATGTACCTCAATGTCGCTATTGCTTATACAAATTTAGGTCAGGACAACCTTGCTCATGAGTATGCAACAAAATCGTACAACCTTGGAAACCTTGATGCAGAGCGCATTATGGAAAGAACCAGGCCTTAATACCTGCACAAATACACTTTTCTAAGCTTGCTTAAACTTATTAAGAATAATAAGGTCAGCGAGTTATATTTCTTTCATAAAAATACTCTATTAATGATTTAAGTTTTATTTTTCTGCATTCATATTTTTGATTATTTTTAACCAAATTTAATTATAAAGAATTATGGAAAAGATTGATCAAAAGATAATTTCTAAAGCTCAAACATGGCTTGAAGGCAACTACGATAAAGAAACAAAAGAGCAGGTAAAATATTTACTTGATAATGACCGCAAAGAATTAATCGAATCTTTTTATAAAGACCTTGAATTTGGCACAGGAGGTTTACGTGGAATAATGGGCGTTGGAACAAACAGGATGAATAAATATACTGTTGGAATGGCCTCACAGGGATTTGCTAATTTTTTAGCTAAAAATTTTCCTTCTAATCAAAAAATAAAGGTAGCAATAGCATACGACTGTAGAAACAATAGTAAATATTTTGCCGAAATTTCTGCAAATATTCTATCTGCCAATGATATTGAAGTGTATATATTTCCTGAATTAAACCCTGTTCCGGTTCTTTCATTTGCAGTACGAAAACTAAATTGCCAGGGAGGTATAGTTATAACAGCTTCCCACAACCCAAAAGAATATAATGGTTATAAGGTTTATGGAAACGATGGTGGGCAGTTAATTTCGCCATATGATAAGCAAGTCATCGAAGAAGTGCAAAAAATTTCCGGTATTAACGAGATTAAGTTTGAGAAAAAAGCAGATAACATCCATATAATTCCTGAAACTCTAATCAAGGAATATCTGGAAAATATAAAATCTTTCTCATTATCACCCTTGCTGATAAAAAAACATAGTGATTTAAAAATAGTCTTCTCTCCCATTCACGGTTCAGCCTATAAAATTGTCCCAATGGCATTTGAGAAGTTTGGCTTTAAAAACATAATAAGCATCCCGGAACAGAATATTGTTGATGGCAACTTCCCTACAGTAAAATATCCAAATCCGGAAGAAAAGGCAGCTTTAAAAATGGCCATTGAAAAAGCGGAAGAAAAAAATGCCGACATCGTTATGGCAACAGACCCGGATTGCGACAGGGTTGGTGTTGCAATAAGGAATCATGAGGGTGAATTTATAGCCTTGAATGGAAATCAAACAGCCTCTATAATTTTTTACTACCTACTGGAACAATGGGAAAAACAAAATAAGATAAAAGGCAAGGAATACATTGTAAAAACGATTGTTACATCTGACATTCTCAAAAAAATGGCAGAAGAATATAATGTAGAGTGTTTTGATGTTCTGACAGGATTCAAATATATCGCGGAGATTATGAGAAACCTTGATGGCAAAAAACAATTTATTGTCGGTGGTGAAGAAAGCTACGGTTATCTTATTGGTGATCATGCCAGGGATAAAGATGCTGTCATTTCATGCTGCTTTGTTGCTGAAGCTGCTGCATGGGCTCATGAAAATAACAAGACTTTGAATGACTTATTAATAGAAATATATGTGAAATTTGGTTTCTACAAGGAAAAGCTAATATCAATTACAAAAAAAGGTAAAGCCGGGCTGGAAGCAATTCAAAGCATGATGGATAGTTACAGGAATAATCCTCCGGACACTATCAATAAATCCAAAGTCACTATTATTAAAGATTATTACCTTTCTACAGAAAAAAACATAGCTAAAAATACTGAAACTGAAATCAAATTACCTAAATCAAATGTTATTCAGATATTCCTGGAAGATGGCAGCAGAATAACAATGAGGCCAAGCGGAACAGAGCCCAAAATAAAATTCTATTTCGGTGTTAAAGAAAAACTTAATAATAAAGCAGAGTTTAAAAAAGTTAATATAGCACTTGAGAACAAAATACAATCAATCATTGATTCACTGGGAATAAACCGTGATTGATTACTTAAACAAGCTTCTTGCTTCCTTTAACTTTTCTTTTGTAATAGGGTCATCAGGGTTTTCTTTATATTCCTTGTATGCTTTTATAAATTCCGGATGATCCTTATATAAAATATCCAGTTTTGCATCCAAAGGCGTAAGCCAAAATGCAAACAGCAAAACACCTATAATCAAAGAGCGCCTGTAAAATTGATTATAAAAACTTTGCATAGGCATATTAAGAGTATTGTAGAGGCCTATTAAAAAAGTGGAGGATATTAAGGCAATAATAGCAGTTACTAAAACAAAATTCATGGCTGCATAGAAATAGATGCAATATACAATTGCCAAAATGCAAAACGAATAAACCACACCCATAACAATTCCTGCAGTTTTTTTAAAAGCATTTAGCTTATTTCGCACTTCTCTTTTAAGTAAATCTGTAAAATTTATCTTATTAAATAAAAAGAAGCCAAACCATAAATAAAAAATTGATAATATGATAAGTCCAACCCTCAATAGAACATTGAATTCTGAACCAATAAAAATCCTGTATAACAATAAAACAAAAACTACCAGACTGCTTATCTTTTCGAATTTTCTCATCCTCTGTGCAATATTATTCTTTTCACTTTAGGTATTATAAAACAAGAGCAAATTTAAATAGTTTTTCGGGGAATATCTGTTTTAAGTAAAGAAATTAAACATTTTCAACAAAATTTTAAAAAACAATATTAACTTCAGGTTGAATATCAACATCAAAAGTATCCTTAACCGATTTCTGAATTTTCTCTGCTAATGCCAGAATGTCAGAACCTTTAGCATTACCGTAATTGACAAGCACAAGCGCCTGCTTGTCATATACGCCAACATCTCCTTCCCTGTATGCTTTCCAACCTGCTTTATCAATAAGCCAAGCTGCGGCCAATTTATAAAGCTTATCATTTTCTTTAAAAGCAACAACTTCGGGATACTTATATTTAATTCTTTCGTACTTATCTTTAGTCACAAATGGATTTTTAAAAAAGCTTCCTGCGCTTCCTATCTTATCAACATCCGGCAATTTTTTCTGTCTTATGCTACATATTACTTCTCTAACATCTTTTATTGAAGGTTGCAATATGTTTTGTCGGCTTAAAGCATCTTTCACCCCGCCATATTGTAGTTTAAGTTCATGATTTTCTTTCTTTAATTTAAGGACAACTGAAATCACAACATATTGTCCTTTCGCTTCATTTTTAAAGATACTATCCCTGTATCCAAATTTACAGTCATCATTACTAAACTCGCAAATTTCACCTGAAGATATATTCACAGCCTTTAAAGAATGGAAAACATCTTTTAACTCCACACCATAAGCGCCTATGTTTTGTATTGGTGCAGCACCAACATTCCCCGGTATTAGCGACAAATTTTCTATTCCTGACCAGTTATTGAGAACACAAAATTCCACAAATTCATCCCACTCTTCTCCTGCCATTGATTCAACATAAACATATTCCGAATCTTCTTTCAAAACCGACTTGCCTTTCAAGGAGACTTTAATAATCAATCCATTATAATCATTAACAAACAACAAATTACTACCGCCACCCAAAAACAGGATTTTGTTATAACCATAAAACCTATTATAATGTAAATCGGCAAAATCTTTAATAGATTCAATTTCAACAAAGCCCTCTGCCTTTGCATTAATTCCAAAGGTATTATATCTTTTTAGAGAAAAGTCTTTCTTCAATAACATTATCAGAATATTATATTTTGTCTCAAAAGTAAAAAAAAAGAGGTCGCAATTTATAATTACAACCTCTTATAAAATAATATTTTCTCTTACCTGGTTATAACAACAGATTTATCTTCAACCAGTTTTCTAAGGTTAATCAATGCGTAACGCATTCTTCCAAGAGCTGTATTAATGCTTACACCGGTTTGATCCGCAATTTCTTTAAAGCTAAGATCAAGATAATGCCTCATAATTAAAACTTTCTTTTGCTCATCAGGCAAGTATTTGATAAGCTTCTTAACATCAGAATGAATTTGGTCAGTAATCATTTTATCTTCAACATTATCCTCAAACATATTGAGGGTTTCAAAGATATCATAATCCTCTTGCGTTTCAACATATTGCATTCTTTTTGATTTCCTAAAGAAGTCAATCACAAGGTTATGAGCAATTCTCATAACCCAGGGAAGAAACTTCCCTTCTTCATTGTAAGAACCGGCTCTCAGGGTATTAATAACCTTGATAAAGGTATCCTGAAAAAGATCCTCAGCTAATTGCTTATCTTTAACAATAATAAGAATGTACGAAAAGATTTTTCGTTGATGTCTTTTAATTAAATTTTCCAGTGAAGAGTGGTCACCTGCAAGATAACGGCGAACTAACTCCCGATCGCTAATAATCTGGTCATTCATAATAATGGCCTCCTTATGTTAATAATCAAGAGTAATAGTTCTAATCTATAAGCTGTCCTCCTATTTTTTCGTTAAAAAATTTGCAGATGCCTAAATGGCAGTGTTAATTAATACAAATATAAATATTTTTTTTAAAACCTGCACAATATTTTTACAATAATATTTACAATAAACATGCCTTTAATGTGTTTTGAATATTAAATTTATCATTACAGAGCATCTTAGAAATCACAAATATTATAAACAAAAGTAATTATTCGCTGTTCTTTTGATAAATTTGTATTGAAAGTAAAGTATAATGAGCAAGGAATTAAATATTGACAAATTAGATCCTCACAACTATATATTAATTAAGGGTGCCCGTGTGCACAACCTTAAGAATATAAACATAGCAATAGAGAGAAATAAACTGGTAGTGATTACAGGATTATCCGGTTCGGGTAAGTCATCACTGGCATTTGACACATTATATTCGGAAGGACAAAGAAGGTATGTGGAAAGCTTAAGTTCTTACGCAAGGCAATTTCTAGGCCGTATGCACAAACCTGAAGTGGACTACATAAAAGGCATATCACCTGCTATAGCCATCGAACAGAAGGTAAACACACGCAATCCCAGGTCAACAGTAGGTACGTCAACGGAAATCTACGAATATCTTAAATTGCTGTTTGCAAGGATTGGAAAAACATACAGTCCGATTTCAGGCAACCCAGTTGTTCGACATAGTGTTAGCGACGTTGTTGATTATTGCTTATCACTTCCGGAAAACTCAAAAGTTACTATATTTTCTCCGTTAGATATTCAAGAAGGAAGAAGTATAGATGAGCAATTAAAAATATTAATGCAACAAGGGTTCAGCCGTATTCTTTTTAATGATGAAATAATTAGAATTGATGAGATATTACCTAACATCAGAAATCAGGCAATTAAAAAGAAACCATCTATTGTTATTGACAGGCTTAAAATAAGTAAAGAAGACAATGAGCTTTCCACCAGGCTTGCCGATTCTGTTCAGACAGCTTTCTATGAAGGCAATGGTGAATGCCTTGTTGAAAATGTAACAAATGAAAAAACCAATCAGCAGTATTTCTCTAACAAATTTGAACTCGACGGTATAACTTTTGAAAAGCCATCTGTAAACCTTTTTACATTTAACAATCCATACGGAGCATGTAAAACCTGTGAAGGTTATGGCAGTATTATCGGGATAGATGAGGACCTTGTTATTCCTAACAAAAACCTTTCAATTTACGAAGGTGCTATTGCCTGTTGGAAGGGTGAAAAAATGGGAAAATGGAGAGATAGATTAGTAAACAATGCTTATAAATTTGATTTTCCAATTCATAAGCCATATTCTCATTTAACTGAAGAGCAAAAAGAGTTGGTATGGAAAGGGAATAAATACTTTAAAGGACTAAATACTTTCTTCAGGATGCTAGAAGAAAACCTTTATAAAATCCAATACAGGGTAATGCTTTCAAGGTATCGGGGCAAAACAACATGCCCGGATTGCTACGGGACAAGGTTAAGAAATGATGCCAATTATGTTAAGATTTCCGGAAAGTCAATTTCTGAGCTGGTTTTAATGCCGATAGATGAGCTAAGTGTATTCTTCAATGAGCTTATGCTTGACAATCATCAATATGAAGTTTCGAAAAGACTATTAACAGAAATTAAAAACCGTTTAGAATACTTGAATGATGTTGGATTAGGTTACTTAACATTAAACCGTTTGTCATCAACCCTTTCAGGTGGAGAATCACAAAGGATAAATTTAGCAACATCTCTTGGCAGTAGCCTGGTAGGCTCTATTTATATCCTTGACGAACCAAGCATAGGATTACATCAAAGAGATAACCAAAGGTTGGTTAAAGTATTAAAAAACCTGAGGGACATTGGAAATACAGTAATCGTTGTAGAGCACGATGAAGATATAATCAGGGAAGCCGACCAGATTATTGACATAGGCCCTTTGGCAGGCAGAAACGGTGGAGAAGTAATATACCAGGGTAGTATAAATGATTTGATAAAGAATAATACAGGCCTTACCGGCAAGTATTTGAATAAAGAGTTAATAATTAAAACTCCTGACATTAGAAGAAAGTGGAAAGAGTTTATTAAGATTGAAGGAGCAAGACAACACAATCTTAAGAACATAAATGTTAATTTCCCTTTAAATATTTTTACAGTGATCACAGGAGTGAGTGGTTCCGGCAAAAGTACACTGGTTAAAAATATTTTATTTCCTGCTTTAAAAAAGATCCACGGTGGTTATGGTGAAAAAACCGGAAAATTTGATAATATTTCCGGAGATGTTAACAGCATATCTGATGTAGAATATATTGACCAAAATCCTATTGGCAGATCCTCGCGATCAAATCCGGTTACATACATTAAAGCTTATGATGATATAAGAACGCTGTTTGCAGGACAAGCTCTCTCAAAAAGTCGTGCTTATACACCGGGCTACTTCTCTTTTAATGTTGAAGGAGGTAGATGCCCTGAGTGTGAAGGTGAAGGAGAAGTTAAAATTGAAATGCAATTTATGGCTGATATAAATCTTGTGTGTGAAGCATGTAATGGAAAAAGGTTTAAAGATGAGATTCTGGATGTTAAATTTGAAAATAAAAATATTTGGGATGTTCTAAGCATGACTGTTGAAGAAGCCATCACATTTTTTAAAAATGCAAAAAATGATACTACTTCCAGTCAAAGAATTGCGGGAAAGCTTCAACCATTAATGGATGTGGGGCTAGGCTATGTTACTCTCGGCCAATCATCAAGCACTCTTTCCGGCGGAGAAGCTCAAAGGATAAAGCTGGCTTCATTTCTTTCTAAAGGAACAAGTACCGGAAATATTATGTTTATTTTTGACGAACCAACTACCGGACTGCACTTCCATGATATAAGCAAATTGCTGGACTCTTTTAATGCGCTTTTAGAAAGAGGACATACTGTCATTGTAATAGAACATAATCCTGAAATAATAAAGTGTGCTGACTGGATTATTGACCTCGGGCCGGAAGGCGGAAATTATGGTGGAAAAATTGTTTTTGAAGGCACTCCTGAAGAGATAATTATTAATGAAAACTCTATAACAGGAAAATTCTTGCAAAATAAATTGCAATAAGTTAATAAAATTCTTTATCCGCCTTTTACCTAATTAGCAAGTTAAAACAAAAAAAGTAATCAAAACAACCGGCTTTTGAACTATTAAAGGTTTAAAATTAACCAATTAAAAAACCTTTTTAACTATATTTGCTAATTAACACAACTTCTTTCTGTGAATTTTTTATATATGAAACATAGAGCCTTTTATATAACTTTACTTCTGCTCCATGTTTTATTATATTCTGCTTCCGGCAATAATCACAAAAAAGATTCATTATTTAATGAGTTAAAAAATGCAAAGCACGATACAACCAGGATTGATTTATTAATAGATATTGGTGTATTTTACTTCAATGTCTATCCTGATAGTTCTATCCATTTTTTCCAAAATTCACTTGATATAATTGATAATATAAAAA
>JAWOBS010000087.1:0-3026 GCA_046484145.1 Bacteroidales bacterium | reverse complement strand
ATAGCAGATTAGAACAGGCTTTGACAAAAGCCGGTGTGTATTCTGGTCAGGCGGATTTAGATTGGGTAGATAAAAATTTAAACCATGCCCGCAAACTTACTGACGGCGAAAAAATTTATATCCCAGCTCGGGATAATCCTCCCGAGAATTTTCAATTTTCAGTCCCTGTGTTCGATATCCTCCAATACACTTGCTAATACATCAACCCTGTCATGAAGTATCCGATATTGAGTTTTATATTGATCAACCTCTCTGAGTAGCATTTTCTCTTTTGGAGATTCAAAAAGCGAATAACCTAAAATCAATACAACAGCAGAAAAAACCATGCCTGCCATAACCACCCTCAAAAACTTTTTAAATTTGTCTTTAAAGGTCTCTTTTACAGGTTCAACGGCTAAAGATTTAGTGTTAAATTGGTATCTTATTTTTCCCATAAAGACACTTTTCTTATAACTATCTTGCTTTGACTTTCAAATTTATAACAAAAAAATTATAATTGTTAATTTTTTAGTCATAAAAACAATTAATAAATGTTGTTCCTTTATTAAATTCAACGAAACTGTGTTAATTTCGTTACAAAACTACGTAAAAATAAATTACTTTTGCGAATTGTTATAAAAAACATTGATTAAAAATTTTTTAAGAATAAGATGCAATCGAAAAACATACGACAAATATTCCTGGATTTTTTTAAGTCTAAAGATCATGTAATTGTACCATCAGCTCCAATGGTAGTAAAGAATGACCCTACCTTGATGTTTACAAATGCCGGCATGAATCAGTTTAAAGATTATTTCCTGGGTAATTCTCCTGTAAAAGATAAAAGGATTGCTGATACTCAAAAATGCTTGAGAGTTTCAGGTAAACATAACGACCTTGAAGAGGTCGGACATGACACATATCATCATACAATGTTTGAAATGCTGGGCAACTGGAGCTTTGGAGATTATTTTAAGAAAGAAGCAATAGAATGGGCATGGGAACTGCTTACAGAAGTTTATGAAATTGATAAGGACAGAATCTATGTTAGTGTTTTTGGCGGAGATAAGATTGATGGTCTTGAACCCGATAATGAAGCATATAATTTTTGGAAAGATATAGTGCCTGAAGATAGAATCTTATATGGTTCTAAAAAGGATAATTTTTGGGAAATGGGTGATACCGGCCCTTGTGGCCCCTGTAGTGAAATTCATGTTGATATTCGCGATGATAAGGAAAGGAAGGAAATTTCAGGTGCTGAGCTTGTAAATAAGGATAATCCATTAGTGATTGAAATATGGAACCTCGTATTTATTGAGTTTAACAGGCTGGCAGATGCTTCTTTAAAGCCTCTGCCCAACAAGCATGTTGATACCGGCATGGGCTTTGAAAGATTGTGTATGATCCTGCAGGGTAAAAAGTCAAATTATGATACAGATGTTTTCCAACCATTAATTCAAGAGCTTAGTAAACTTTCCGGAAAGATATATGGCAAAGATGAAAAAGCGGATATTGCTATGCGGGTTATTGCCGATCATCTCAGGGCAATAGCTTTTGCTATTGCTGATGGCGAATTGCCATCAAATAATAAAGCCGGCTATGTTATACGCAGAATACTTAGAAGAGCTGTAAGATATGGTTATACTTTTTTAGGTTTTAAAGAACCATTTGTTAACAAACTTGTAAAAAACCTTGTAGATCAAATGGGGCAACAGTTCCCGGAACTCCCGGCTCAGCAAGGCCTGATTGAAAAAGTTATAACTGAAGAAGAAAACTCTTTTCTTAAAACTCTTGAAACTGGTATTCTCAAGTTTGACAAATATGTTGAAACAACTAAAAAGGAAAATCTTGTTGATGGTAAATTTGCTTTTGAGTTGTTTGATACTTATGGTTTTCCCATCGACCTTACATGCTTAATGGCTAAGGAAAAAGACCTGAAAGTTGATATGGATGGCTTTAAAAAAGCTATGGAAGAACAAAAAAACAGAAGTCGCTCAGCTGCGACTATGGATGTTGATGATTGGATTGTGCTAAGTGACTATAACGAAGATACAGTTTTTCTTGGCTATGAAAGCCTTGAAGCAGAAGTTAAGCCTGTTAAATACCGTAAAGTGAAGTCGAAAGGCAAAGAGTACTTCCAGATAGTTCTGGATAGAACTCCATTTTATGCTGAATCAGGCGGCCAGGCTGGTGATAGGGGCTTCCTGTTGTTTGGAGAGGAAAAGATTAATGTTTTAGATACCCAAAAAGAAAATAATCTTACAGTTCATATTACCCAAAAAATTCCTTCTTCATGGGATAAAGCAAAAGCAGTTGTGAATGAGGAAAAGAGAATTCTCACAGAGAATAATCATAGTGCAACTCACTTGTTGCACTCAGCACTGAGAAAAGTGCTTGGTGATCACGTTCAGCAGAAAGGCTCACTTGTTAATGATACAAGGCTGAGGTTCGATTTCTCTCATTTCTCTAAAATGTCTGATGAAGAGGTAAAAAAAGTAGAAGAGATTGTGAATGATAAGATCAGAGAAAATATAAGTGTTGACGAGCATCGTGATCTGGCGATGGATGAAGCAAAAAAAATGGGTGCTATTTCGTTGTTTGGTGAGAAGTATGGCGATACAGTGAGAGTAATAAATTTTGACAAGGATTTTTCTTCAGAGCTTTGTGGAGGAACCCATGTAAACAGCACCGGAAGGATAGGCTTGTTTAAGATAGTTTCTGAAGGTGCAATTGCTGCCGGAATAAGAAGGATAGAAGCCATAACCGGAAAATATGCAGAACAATATGTCAATGAAAAAATCAATGAACTTGAAAAAGTAAAAAATAGTCTTAAAAACCCTAAAGATATTGTTAAGGCTGTCGAAGATATGTCTGAAGAACTTGATGCAACAAAAAAACAAGTGGAAAAACTTCAGAAAGAAAAGATGAAGAATGTTGCTGATGGCCTTATTGATAAAATACAAAACATAAATGGGATTAATTACCTGTCTGAAAAACTTCCAATTAATTCACAGCAAGCAAAAGACCTGGTTTTTCAAATGAAAAGC
>JAWOBS010000067.1:0-9226 GCA_046484145.1 Bacteroidales bacterium | reverse complement strand
CCTGATAAGGCTATGCATATCAGAAAAACTCCTTCTGAGGTTTGTCTCGCTTACGTTAAAGAGTTCTTTTTCTGCTTTATCCAATATGTCAAATACATCCTGGCTATCTTCGTATGATTCCTTTATTATATCTGATGATATTCTGATAAGTTCTCTTTGAATATACTTTTCAATGATTATTCTTGCATGATATTCACTGTTTGCTGCTGAAGCTATTCTGTTTGTAAGCTGTGAAATATAATAAGCCCCACCAACCAGTTCTAATTCACCACGCTTTTGTAATTCGCTTGTAACAGTTAAAATATCAACCGGCTTGGATTCCTGAAAAAGAAATGAAATTACAGAGAATATTTTTTGATGTGACTCATTATAAAAAACGCCGGGCTTTAGAATGTCAATGATATTTGTTAATGCATCTTGCTCTAACATCATTGCACCTAATACAGCCTCTTCCAAGTCGGAAGCCTGTGGTGGAACTCTCCCGTGCTCTGTGTAATCAACTGATAATGAAGTCTTTTTGCGCTGTCTCCCGACAGAATCTTTTGCTTTTTTCTCTTGCATATTCATGGTGTCAAAATTAGGTATAAGCAAGATTGCTTTCAACAAAAATTGCAAATTATTTTATCAACAATTTTCTGTCTCTTTTATACTAAGTGTTTTATGAAAATTTATACCTAATATACAAAAAATCAGACAATTATGCAAGTGTTGCTGTTTTATGCTTTGAAAATCAGAGGTTTTAGTAATTAACAATTGCTTTGTCTGATAAAATTTATATTTAATTTATCAGAAACTAATTCATGTAGTATAAATTTCAATTAATTTATTATATAAATGCTTGATGTTGATACATTCCGAATGGAGATAGTCTATTAAAAGGCTTTGTATATTGGTTCCCTGCGTGATAATTTCATTATTTAATTGTTCACTATACAATTGCCCGGCATGCAGGTCTGAGTTTACTTGTGAATTTTCTACCTTATTTACCGATTTCAGGCTTGTTAAAATTTCTTTTGGACTGTAATTTTTTGTCATCTCGGGCCATAATAAAACACCTGAATAGAATATTGTTTTTAAGCAATACATTTTCTCAATTATTTTATTAATTGAAGCATTGTTGTGATCCGACCTTTTTAAATGATTTTGCAAAACTTGTTTTTCATGTTCTTTGTCAAAAACAATTATTTGATCCGTATCTTTTGTATTGCTTAAAAGCTCATTCAGGTAATTCTCAGAAGGGTCTTCATTTGGCATGGACAGGAAATCAGTTATTATGCCATCCATATTTGATAAAGCAAATCCAAATCCAATATGATCAAATGGCGAAGTATTTTCATATACAGGTAATGCCGGATTAATACTTATACTTTTATAAAATACATGATTTGTGCTATTGTTTATTTCATCTATATTTTTAGTAAAATGAAATCCGCCATTTACTAATATCCTGATGTGATCTTTTGAAATTTCAGGTATTTCAATACTTCCTTCAATTATATTATTCAAACTTATACCTGAATGAAATAATTCAAACCTTGTTTCTTCGTCAATTCCAAAAACTGAAAGGACAGAATCCTGGGGCACTTTTTTCCAGCAATGGTTTATAAAATCACAAGGATAGGGCCTATGGCATTGCAGCCCGATTTTAATATCAGGGGAAGAGCTGAGTTGTATTACTTCATATAAGCTTTTTATTTTTTCCGGGATAACATTTATTCTCTTTTTTATTTCGTCAATAATGCTTTCAAACTTAAAATAGCCTTTTACATCCGGCTCATTGTTTTTTATATAATCTTTATTTACGTGGCATATCTGGAAATCGGACATTTCAATTCCGGCACTTGAAATCACATAATATTGCAAAGTTGCATCCCACAAATATGTCTCACTAATTGCTTTGCTGCTTTTTACTTCAATAGCTTTCCAAGCGTTGTTGTCTTTCACAAGGATATCAAGCAAAATATTTATGCCATTTTCCGAAAAAGCGGCTTCGTATATAACATTTTCTCCTTGTTTTATATATTCAGCAGTTTTTTCAACAGCTAATCTGAATTGTCTTGGTGATTTAGGCGCAGCATTAATCCCTCCCGGAAATAAATTATGTGCCAGCTTCCCAATTTTGTGGCCGCGTTTAAACTTAGCTTTTTGTAATTCCGGTATTTTCCCCCTTAGAAAGGGCCTTTTTTTATCCAGGTATAATGATTTCTCGCACTGTAATCCCCTGATAAAGGCTGACTTTGACAATCGTGCTATTGGTTTTTCAGTGCTTTTTTCTAACATTAATTAAAATCTTTAAAAGAATTATAAACTTATAATGCAGCTATCTTCAACGTCTTCACTTTGAATAAGCTTAAGGTAGAGCCTTGCTGTGGTAATCACATCTTTATTACAATAAGTTGCAATTCTTTCCAGTTCGTTTTTGTTGTAATAAACATCAGCTACCTGGCTTCCATCAATGTCATCTTTTGGGCTTGGGATATCAAATACTGCTGCCAGCAGTGCAAGAGAGGTGTAGTTTTTTATATCACCAAACTTCCATAACTCCATAGTGTCAATTAAAGAAACTTCCCATGGTTTCTTACCCTGATTATTTAGCAGAAACGGTATTTTTACGTTATTGATTAACATTCTTCTGGACAAATACGGGAAGTCAAATTCTTTGCCATTGTGTGCGCATAAGCAATGAGCACTGGTGTTAAAATGCTGGTTTAGCATATTGCTGAAATCATTCAATAAAGCTTTTTCATCATGTCCGTAAAATGCCTTTACTCTAAAGGATAATTTGTCATTCTCCATCCTGAAAAAGCCTGCTGAAACACACACAACTTTTCCAAATTCAGCAAAGATACCGGCCTTTTCAAAAAACAATTCCTGGCTTGTCTTTTCCTCATTTGGTTTTAGTATTCTTTGTGATTTGTGATCCCAGAGTGGCTTGAGATTATCCGGCAGTTCGTCATATACCTGGCACATGGGAACCGTCTCAATATCAATAAAAAGAATTTTAAAAAGGTCGAAATTTTGTTGCATAAAGCATTAATTTTTGTTGTTTAATTCAATGATTTTAAATTCCGTTCTTCTGTTATTTGCTCTTCCTTCTTTTGTTTCATTAGTATCTATTGGCTTTGTGTCAGCATATCCTTTATATGTCAGCCTTGATTTGCTGATGCCATTATCAACAAGGAAGTTAAAGACACTTCTTGCCCTGTTTTTTGACAGTTCTAAATTGTACTCATAAGTTCCAACACTATCTGTATGCCCACTAATTTCAATTTTTAATGAAGGGTTATTATCAAGCAAGTTAATAAGTCTTTTTAATTCTGAAATTGACTCAGGCAGAAGTTCATATTTATCTGTTTCAAAAAAGATGTTTCTGAGCACAACAGTTTCGCCCTGCCTTATTGGATGTAATTCTATATCTCTTATGTACGGGTCAATTCCTTCTTTAACATCAGTATATTGAAAATTTTCAGAGAAGAACAAATAACCTTCCTTTGAAACATTTAAACCCAGGTTTTTTCCTGTTGGGATAGCAACTAAAAACCCACCTGTGTTTGGAGAAGAAGTTGAATTGATTAATGTTGTATCTTGTTTAAGGTCAATAAGCTCAAATTGTGCTTCCAAACGTTCCCTGGTCTTGCTGTCATAAACAATACCTTTCATGTAAGTTACAGGGTCCGGCCTTGCTTGCTCATAAAGCTCGAAGAAATATATATCCCAATCTCCAAAACCACCAAGTTTGTCTGAGGCAAAATATGCTTCCTTTCCCGATGCACTGATAAATAGAGACATTTCTTCTGCATGTGTGTTAATAGGATAACCCAGGTTTACCGGCCTTGTCCACTCTCCGTTTTCGTCTTTTCTTGTGAGATACAGGTCCAGCTCGCCCATTCCAGGATGGCCATCGGAAGCAAAAAACAAAGTTCTATTGTCGGGGTGAATAAACGGAGACATTTCCTTGCCTGTTGTGTTAATTGTCTCGCCCAGATTTTCCGGTTCTTGCCAGTTCCCGTCTTCATCTTTATAAGAAACCCATATATCCATATGTCCAATATTGCTATCGCGGCCACTTGTAAAAAACAGGGTTTGCCCATCAGCAGATATTGATGGTTGAGAATCCCATTTGCTGGAATTTATAGTTTCTCCAAGATTATTTGGAATGCTCCACTGTCTGCCCTTCTTTTGAGAATAGTAAATATCACAACTACCAAATCCATCAGGGCGGCCACATGCAGTAAAATACAAATGTCTTCCATCAGCTGTTATTGATTGCGCACCTTCATTTCTTGGTGTGTTTATAGGAGAGCCTATGTTAACAGCATCAGACCAGTCCGAATTTGTGAGCTTACTTATATAAAAGTCTTCATACTCTTCACCATAAATTAAATGTTCAGGGTTTGTGCGTGGCCTTTTCCGGGTAAAAATTAATGTTTGCCCGTCTGCTGTTAATACAGGACTGTATTCTGCATGCTCGCTGTTAATAGATTCCCCAAGATTTACCGGGTCGAAAGGGACAGGGTTTTCCATTGCTATTATTGCAAATTCGCAATTTTCAAGATATCTGACTATTTTTTTATATGTTGGCGGATCATAATTTTCATACTCAAGAAAAACATTAAAATTCTCCAGGGCTTCTTTATAATATCCTGTTTTAAAATGAGATTCTCCCAGCAGAAAGAATGTAAAAGGATAGAAATCCTGATTAATCGAAATAGCTTCTTCCAAATACTCTTTGCTCTCTGAGTATTTTTTCTGGTAATGCAGCATTTCTCCTAAAATGATATATGCTTCAATAAAATCATCATCGATATCTATAGCTTTTTTAAATTCTGTTTCGGCTTCATCAAACTGCATTAAGCGGTAATGATCGAAGCCTCTTTCAAATGCCGAGCGTGCTCTCCTGCTGGAAGTAGAAAGCTCTGTTTGTTGAGAATAAGAAAAAGTACTCACCAATAAAAAAAGAAAAACGAGTGTCAGTATTTTTGAAGAAAGATTAGCCATTAGCCGTAGTTGTATTATTTGTAATTTGTTTTTTTTTAGAAAATAGCATGTATTTGAAATATATTTACTCAATTTCCTTTTTTAAGCCTAAAAGGAAATCTTCAATTTTTTTTAATGATTTTATAATTTCAAATTCTTTAAGTGCATCTCCGGGGTTGTTTTTGAGCTTTTCTTTAGCACCATTTAGTGTATAACCTCTCTCTTTCACAAGATTGTAAATGATATGCAAATTGTCAACATCTTCTTGGGTAAAAAGCCTGTTTCCTTTTTTATTTTTTTGTGGTTTTATAATGTCAAATTCTTTTTCCCAAAACCTGATAAGAGATGTGTTAACATCGAACATCTTAGCAACTTCCCCAATGCTGTAAAATAATCGTTCACTCTTTTGAGCTTGTTCCATATTATTATTTATTTGACTTGGTAAAAATACAAAATATGAGCTTGTTTTTATTATTTTTGCCGCAATAAATCTTAGCATACAATTATTATGATGAAAATAAAATTATTTATTTTTTTCTTTTTTACTGCCTTTGTCACTTTTTCTTTTGGTTCAAAAAAAGCAGATAATCAGCAAGTTGTTATAGAAAAGCATTACGAAATTATCCTGCCTGATGCATTTAAAGCTGAGCTCAACACACTCTCTGTTCCTCAACTTCCGGGTTATGAAGCTTTTCTTTTAGAAGGTGAAATAAATTATGGAATACCCGTAATAGGTGTTGGTGATATTATGCTGGGAACAAATTATCCAAATGAGTCGTACCTGCCATTAAACGATGGTGCCGGCTTATTGTCCCGGCTTGAAGATATTTTAAAATCCGCCACAGTCACTTTTGGCAATCTGGAGGGTGTGATTTTGGATGAAGGCGGAACTGTCAAAAAATGCCAGAATCCTGATCTTTGTTATGCTTTTAGAATGCCCGAGGTTTTTGTAGACAATCTTGTAAATGCAGGTTTTGATATGGTAAGCATTGCAAATAACCATACCGGGGATTTTGGTAGTGAAGGCAGAAAAAGGACAGTGGAGGTTCTGGAGGAAAACAATATTGCATATGCCGGTATATTAGAATATCCAAAAGCTATAATAAAAAGTCATGGTATAAAGTTTGGCATGGCAGCTTTTTCTCCAAATACCGGTACAGTTA
The DNA here is from genome assembly GCA_046484145.1 of Bacteroidales bacterium. GTDB lineage: Bacteria > Bacteroidota > Bacteroidia > Bacteroidales > UBA7960 > PWND01. The sequence continues at coordinate 3,086 of JAWOBS010000067.1, read as the reverse complement.
GTATTCATGATTTACGTAATGCCTCAAAAATTGTCAATGAATTAAAAGAAGAGTGTGATATTGTTATAGTTTCTTTTCATGGTGGGGCAGAAGGGGCAAAGCATCAGAATGTTGAGTGTAAAACAGAGTATTATTATGGTGAAAACCGTGGTAATGTGTGCAAGTTTGCTCGCGCAGTAATAGATGCAGGTGCAGATATTGTTTTTGGCCACGGGCCACATGTTACCAGGTCAGTGGATGTTTATAAGGGTCGTTTTATTATTTATAGTTTAGGAAATTTTTGTACCTATGGAAGGTTTAATCTTCGGGGTGAAAATGGGATAGCTCCACTTGTAAAAGTGTATGTAGATAAAGATGGGTCTTTTTTAAAAGCAGAGGTAACTCCAATTATTCAGATCAAAAGAGGTGTGCCAATAATTGACAGGCATAACAGGGCAGTGAAATCCTTGCAGAGGCTCCTTCGTGAAGATTTCCCCGGCTCAGCATTAAATATTACAGATGATGGACAAATTATTTTAGCCCGGTAAATATAGATTGTTGTATATATTTAATTTATTGAAATATTTTTTCAGCTTAAGAAATATAAATCTTTAATTTTGCAATTGCTTGACAATAAAATAGCTGGTTTTTAATGAACTTTAAATTTACTAATACAAAAAGATTATGAAAAAGGTATTTATTAATGTGATTTTGATTTTTGTTTTAAGCATTTCTTTAAATGCTTCAAATGATATGGTTTTAGAGAAAACAATTTGGGGAAATATTTCCCCGAAGTCAGTTGTCCATTCAGGAGATGGTTTGTTTTTTGCTCAAAATATGATGTATAGGCACACCTTAACTGTTTATAACAGGGATTTCGAACTGGTAAAGACTATTTCTGATAAGATAAAGCTTTCTGACTACGGTTTTTCTGAATATGAAGGTGAATACAATGGTGCTCCGGTAGAGATTGCTTTTTCTCATAATGGCAAATATGCCTGGACTTCGAATTATAAGATGTACGGTAAAGGTTTTGATAATCCCGGAAATGATAAAGGCACGCCTGAAGGAAACTTTGACAAAAGTTTTCTTTATAAAATTAATACAAAGTCTTTTGAAATAGAAAATATTGTAAAAGTAGGTGCTGTTCCTAAATATGTGGCTGTAACACCCGATGACAGGCATGTTTTGGTCACTAATTGGTGTGATTATGATATGAGTGTTGTTGATACTGAAACAAACAAGGTTGTAAAAACTGTCTATTTAGGAAGATTTCCCAGGGGTATAGAAATTTCTGCTGATTCAAAAACTGCTTATGTAGCTGTAATGGGCTCTTATGATATTGGAGTAGTTGACCTTGATGATTATTCCGTGAAATTTATGAAAGGAATTGGCAGGTCGCCAAGGCATTTATGTTTGCATCCTGATGGAAAGTATTTGTATGCAACCTTAAATGGTGAAGGCAAAGTTGCTAAAATTGATCTTGAAACTGAGAAGGTTATTCATAAAATTGAAACCGGGGATGCTCCCAGGAGTATGGTTTTGTCAGGTGACGGCAAGTATTTATATGTAGTTAATTATTTGTCAGATAGCATGAGCAAAGTGGATGCCGAGACTATGAAGGTAATTCAAACTGTAAAAACAAAAGAAAGACCCATAGGAATTACATATGATAATGAGAAGAATCAGGTTTGGGTTGCCTGCTACAGAGGAGCGATTATGATCTTTCAGGATTAATGACGGATATTAGATTTTTGTAAACAGATAAAAATAATTTATTTATTTATTGTCTGTTTATTTAATAGAATAAGCCAAATCTTATAGTTAACATTATTGTTATTTAATAAGATTTGGCTTATTGATTTTTGCGCCATTGCTGAAAGCTATTGTAGCTTATTAGGCTGTAAGAGTAAGGCTAAATGTGCTTAACTAAGTGATTGGTTTACTTTCGAAGCTTTATCAATTATTTGCTGATATTCTTCAGAAGTAATATCATTAAAGAAATAATTCACCGGATTTACTTTTACATTATTGCGATGTACTTCGTAGTGAAGGTGGGGAGCTGTTGACACTCCGGTACTACCCACATAACCAATAACTTCTCCTCTAACTACCTCCTGGCCTACTTTTACATTCAATTTACTCATATGGCCGTAAAGAGTTTCATAGCCATAACCATGATTAATTTGAACCATAATACCATACCCATGCCTGTTTCTTTCAGCCCTGGTAATTACGCCATTTCCGGTGGCATATATTGGAACACCTGTTGGTGCAGCAAAATCAACACCAGTATGAGGCCTTAAGGTTTTATATACAGGATGTATTCTTGGCCCGAAGCCGGATATTAATCTTTCATTTCCTTTAGCCAAAGGAACAATTGCCGGGATTGAAGCCAGCATATTAGCTTTGTCCTTCGCCATATCAAAAACTTCATCATAAGATTTTGACTGAATGTATAACTGGCGGGAAAGTTTATCAATTCTCTTTATTGTTGATACAATTAATTGCGAATTGTCATATCCTTCATATTGAGAATATCTGTCAGCACCTCCAATAGCAGCTTCACGAACGGTTCTTGCTATTGGTTCAGCTTCAAATATAACTTCAATGGTATCGAAAACACTTTTTAGACACTTGGATAATTTCCAACCTTCGTTGCGCCCTATTATTATAAAACTAATCACCTAATTTTTCAATTCCGCTTATGTATTCAAACCCAGTTTTTATTTGAACATCATGTTGCTCAGATAAATATGTCAAAAACATTTCAAAACCCTCTAAAATGGCATTATCGGAGTATAGAACCCATGGATGAAAACCTATTCCTGCCAAATCCCCAATTTGAATTTTGTCATACAAACTTTTAAAATAGTTATACGCTTTTTCACTGTTCTTGTCTTTTTGGTATAGACCCCAATCATCACCGATAGTATATAAACGAACTGTATTATTAATATATGGCAAAGCGTATTGAAACGGCTTAAATGATGTTTCTCGTTTACTTGAAATGACATCATACTTGTAGTTAAATTTTTTTAACATCCTTAATAATGCGATAGACCACTTACCATTGGGACTATGAAAACCTTTGATTTTTTGAGGAG
>JAWOBS010000015.1:0-2525 GCA_046484145.1 Bacteroidales bacterium | reverse complement strand
ATTTTTTTTAACTTATTTGTAAGCAAATTAATTACAGTTAGCCCAAGTTTATCGACAGCAAACCTGCTGTATAACATATAAAAAAGTTATTATCCACAATATCAAACAATAATAAAGGTAGACGGGAAAAAATGAATAATCGTATTATACTGATATTTAGCACGTAGTGATTTCTTGGGTCGTTTGTAGTGCCTATGGCATAACGCCTATAATTTGGTTTATTAGTTTTTAATTTGTATATTTAGCGAATAAAAATAAATGCTAACTATATGTTTTTCAGAGAGAAAAAGTCACCAACAGCAAAAAACCCTATACTTCAATTAGTTGAAAATCAAAGAATTGATGATAAAATTCGACAGCGTGTTTTGATATCATTGGGAACCCACTTTGATTTGCCCAAAAAATTTCGTGCAGAAACAGCACGTGTAATTGAGCAGAGACTGCTCGGACAAGACACTTTATGGAGCAATAAACAATGCAATGAATATGCAGAGCGCATCATCAAAAAGATGCAGACCGATGGCAAATGGCATACTAAACGTGAGCAGATAACAAAAGGCAAAGCCAAAGACAACGAGGCTTTTTCAACAGCAGAAGTATTTGTTGATCAGGTTGAGCATAGCCAAAGTCGTGAACTAGGGCCATTATTAATAGGATGCAAAATGTGGGATATATTAGGTTTTGACAAGGTATTAAAAAATGCAGGCTTTAATGACCCACAAATAAAAACTGCTCAAATAAGTATCCTTAACCGTTTAATAAGTGGTGACAGCGAACATTCAATACCCGGTTGGATAAAGACAACAGCAGTTGAAGATCTTATAGATAAAAAGGCCGAAGAATATTCCTTTCACAGGTTCTATTCAATAACCGACAGACTGTTGAAAAGAAAGGAACTTATAGAAACACAATTGTATGACAATGCCAAAAGTCACTTTGGACATGATAGCAGTATTTTTCTGTATGATTTAACCAACACCTATTTTGAAGGCTTACAGCAAAGCAATTCCAAAGCAAAACATAATAAGAACCAGAAAGAAAAGCGTAGTGATTGTCCCCAGGTAGTTGTTGCACTAATACTGGACCATGAAGGATTTTTACGTAAACATTTTGTATTTGATGGCAAGCTGACTGATGGTAAATCCTTAACTAAGATTCTTGCTTATTTAGAAAATGAATTTTCAAAAAATGCCCTTCCAACGATTATCATGGACAGGGGAATTGCCAGCGATGATAATAAAAAATTACTTAACTCAAAAGGTCTGAATTATATTATAACTTCAAGAAGAGAGGATGAAATCAGGCTTGCAGATGGATTTAACAAGGCCAATTTCACAACAGTAAAATCAGATAAGAATAATCAGGTTGAAGTAAGTATTCACAATGAAGGTGATGAGGTAAAACTTTTATGTAAAAGTACGGGTAGAAAGAAGAAAGAAGAAGCCATGAGGAATAATCGGGAGAAACGACTTGAGGAAGATATTTGCAAATTAAACAATACCATTATGCAAGGTAGGCTAAATAACCCCAAAGACGTTAATCGTAGTATAGGCAGATTAAAGGAGAGACATTCGAGTGTTGGAAAATATTATCATATAGAGTTTAAGCCTTATCATTTTTCTTTTCATATAAAAAGAAAATCAAAAGTATCTAAACGTCTGCTTAACTCCCTTGTATCGAGAAAAGACAAGGCAGATAAATATGAATGGAGTCATAAGAAGATAGAACGCGAATTAGAAAAGCTCCAAAAAAAATACCCGGAAGATTATTCAAAAATTACAATAAATTTATCTGCTCCATCTCTTAAATGGTGTCTAAAAGAAGAAATAAGAGACAAGCTTGAAAAAACAGATGGTAATTATATTATCAAAACAAATAGGAAAGATTTAAAGAATGAAGAAATATGGAAAATGTACATGATGCTGACAAGGGTAGAGAAAGCCTTTCGTAATTTTAAAACTGATCTGGGTCTACGACCCAATTATCATCAGCTTGAACAGCGTGTAGATGGTCATATTTTTGTCACTGTGCTGGCTTATCATCTTCTTCATGCAGCAGAGTACATCCTCAGAAGCAAAAATTGCAGCCTGTCATGGAGATCAGTAAAAAGAATAATAAGCAGTCATTGCTATACAACAATTACTTTACCTACTACATCGGGGGCAGTAATACACCTGCGCAAACCAGGTAAACCGGAAGAATTGCATCTTGATTTATATAAAAAACTGGAGGTTGACTATAAGACATTAAAAACAAGAAAAATAACAGCTTAAAAGAAAAGTCAAAAAGAAAACTGTAGTGCCTCTGGAAAAGTGGCCTTGATTCTTACGCACTTACAGAACTTCTGCGAAACTTGGGGTAGCGTTAAAATTAGGATTAGATAATAGATACAGCCCCTGTGTTAGTCAAAGACTCCGGGTCATAGTATGACTTGGACGTATTAAATGTACTTAAACCTATATACAACATCAAATAATCATTCCTTTTATAACTCGTCTGTTTATCAATGATTAATAAATGACTTG
>JAWOBS010000025.1:0-10874 GCA_046484145.1 Bacteroidales bacterium | reverse complement strand
AAGGAACTTATAATCTTTGGGGCTACACCTCGGGTTATCGATATTTAGCTACTGACGGAGCTATTGTCAATAAAACGCACCGTTATCCTGAGCCACAGGCGAAGAACATATTAAAAGAATCCCTGTAGAGACGTGCCTTCCCGGCACGTCTCAAAATGAATAAAATAGCAATAATATAGAGACGCGCCTGTTTTCGGCACGTCTCAAAATGAATGAAATCAAAATAATGTACAGATAATCTTTCCCATTTATCTAACCTAATTCCTTAGTTTTTGAATTAATACTAAAAGATAAAACATCTTTTTATTATTGCTCTGAGCACAATTGTTAAGTTATTTTTTAACTTTGCTTCTCGTATTTAAATGAAAAAATTTCTATTGATGTATAGCTTTAGATACTTTATTTTTCTTTTCTTTTTCTTTTCTATTGTTCAGGTAAATACTATTATTGCCTATGAACCATTAGACGAGTTAAATAATAGTGAAAAAGCTGATTCCTGCTCTTTAGATTCTGTGAAAAGAACTGAAGTTGAATGGTTTAATAAAGAACAATTAATTACTCCTTTTAAAACTGCTCCAAATTATATAGATACAAATATTACATCTCTGCAACAATATGATTTTGCTATGGCCCAAGGTCTCTTTTTAGCACATAAAGGAAATGTTGGACATGCAAGCAGAAATCTTGTTTTTAACCCTTTGAATGCTGATGAATTTCCCCTTTTTAATTACAACTCACATGATGGCTATATGATTATTAATAAGGATATGAGATTTATCAGGCCAAAACATGTTTTTTCGGAATTGTATTATGTAGTAGGAAGTGATACGGAACAATTATTTCACGCCAGACATGCTCAAAAGCTCGACACTAATTTATATATTGGATTTGGATATAGAGTTATTAATTCTCCGGGTATGTTGAGCAGAATGGTTGCAAGGAATACGAACCTTTATGGAATGCTTGATTACAAAACAAAGAATGAAAAATATCAGCTGATTTCCACATTTGCTTATAATAGAATTTTAAATCAGGAAAGTGGTGGCTTGAAGAATCGTGAAGGTTTTGAAGATAATGATGCCAGGGACAGTGTTTATTTATACCAGGCAGAATTAAAAAAATTTGATATAGATATTCACGTAAACCATTTTTACAGCTTAGGATTTAAATACAGCAGAGAACAAAAAAATCCTGATAGTGAAGATAGTTTAAACACGGATAGAAAAGCCCGGCATTTTAATTTAGGCCGTATTGGCCATGAATTAAAATACAGAAGAAGATCTTTTGTTTTCGATGAAGAGGCTCCTGTATTTCCCTTTTATGAAACAGAACCATATGATGAATTTTCCACATATGATTCCACAGTTGTAAGTATGTTGCAAAATGAATTATCTTGGTCTAATTTTCCACTGGAGAGTAAAAGCTTTATATCAACCTTTAATTTTAAATTTTATATTAAGCATCAGTATATAAGTTTGAAATTTCCTGATTACACAGATACGGGCTCTGTCATTTCAGATGATATTGAGGATGAAGAAGAGTATGCCTTTGATAAAAGAGCATACAGCCAACTTATCCCCGGGGTCGAATTGCAAACTGACAACTCAAAATTTATATCACTTTTTGGCAAGGCCAATACTACAATCGGGGGATATAATGATAAAGATTATGCAATCAGGGGCGGACTGAAACTTGGACGGCCTCATGACAAGCACTTGCTGAATTTTATTGTTGGATTTAAAGATCAGGAAGTGCCTTATTTTTTGAATTATTATGTAAGCAATTATAACAGGTGGGGTAACAAATTCGGGAAAATCAAGACTGCGAACGCAAGTGCACGATATTCATTTTTTGGTTTGTCTTTGGAGGCAAATTACTTTATTCTGAACAATTATGTGTACATGAATGAAAAAATTCAACCCGAACAAAACGGATCAACAATTAATACTTTTAATTTTTGTTTGAAAACTGACCATAATCTGTGGAACTTCGGACTTCGGAACAATATAGTTTTTCAGTATGTGCCGGATAGTGAATTTGAAGATTATCCTGAATTAATATCATATCATTCTTTGTATTATGGAAGTTCTCTGTTTAATAATGCTTTGCATTTTCAGATAGGATTAGATTTGTATTACATTAGTTCATATTATCCGGCTGCTTATATGCCTGTTATGATGCAATTTTATAAACAATCAGATTATAATGCTGAACAAAAATTTCTGTTAGATGCTTTTCTTAATATAAAAATTTCTGATGTAAGGGTTTTTCTTAAATATCAAAATTTAGGAGGATTGTTATACCAGGATTCGCCTCAGTACCATATCCCATTTTATCCTCTTCCTGATTACGCCTTTAAATTCGGAATCTCGTGGATGTTCTTTAATTAGTTTTAGCCGAGAGAAATGACGCGTAATATTTTATCGCTTACATCTTTGTTTGTGATGATTAAAGCTTTTATATAATCATTATAAATAGCTGCAATGAATATGAAAATTGCTCGAAATTTTCTAAATTTGCACTCCTTATAAAAAAAGCCTCAATAGTTTTTTAAAAAATATATATAACACATTAAATATTGTAAATTATGACAAAGAAGAAAGATTTTATTACCTGTGATGGTAATTATGCTGCATCAAACGTAGCATATATGTTTAGCGAAGTAGCTGCTATATATCCGATTACACCTTCTTCTGATATGGCTGAAAATGTTGATACATGGGCAGCACATGGGAGAAAAAATATTTTTGGCGATGAAGTAAAGCTTGTAGAAATGCAATCTGAGGCTGGAGCAGCAGGTGCTGTTCATGGTTCATTACAAGCCGGAGCATTAACAAGTACATATACTGCTTCTCAGGGCTTGTTGCTGATGATTCCGAATATGTATAAGATTTCAGGTGAATTATTGCCGGGAGTATTTCACGTATCTGCAAGAAGTTTGGCAGCGCAGGCTTTGTCAATTTTTGGCGACCATTCTGATGTTATGAGTGCACGTCAAACAGGTTTTGCTTTCTTAGCAACCGGTAGTGTTCAGCAAATTATGGATATTGCACCCGTTGCTCATTTAGCTGCTATAAAAACCAGGATACCTTTCGTTCATTTCTTCGATGGATTCCGTACTTCACATGAAGTTCAAAAAGTTGAAGCAGCTAACGAAAACGAGCTAAAAAAACTTGTTGACCAAAAAGCATTGCAGGAGTTTAGAGACAGAGCTTTAAATCCCGAACATCCAGTTACCAGGGGTACCGCCCAAAATCCTGATATTTATTTCCAATCCAGGGAAGCTGCAAATTCGTTTTACCAGGTAGTTCCCGATATTGTTGAAGAATATATGCAGGAAGTTTCAAAAATTTGCGGACGCGAATATCACCCATTTACATATTATGGGGCTCCTGATGCAGAAAATATTATTGTTGCAATGGGTTCAATCACTGAAACACTTTCTGAAACCGTTGACCATCTCATTTCAAAAGGTGAAAAAGTTGGTATAGTGAAAGTTCATCTTTACAGGCCTTTCTCTGCAAAATATTTCTTTAAAGTTTTACCCAAAACTGTAAAAAGAATTGCTGTTCTTGACAGGACTAAAGAGCCGGGAGCTAATGGCGAGCCACTATACCTTGATGTTTGTGAAATGTTCTATGGAAAAGATAAGGCACCACTGATTGTAGGTGGAAGATATGGATTAAGTTCTAAAGATACTCAGCCATACCACATGATCTCTGTATTTGATAATCTTAAACTTAAAGAACCTAAAAACAGATTTACTGTTGGTATAGTTGATGATGTTACATTTACTTCTTTGCCAATGGGCGAGCCTATTGATGTTTCACCAAAAGGAAACTATGCTGCTAAGTTTTATGGCATTGGTGCTGATGGTACAGTAGGCGCAAATAAAAACTCTATTAAGATTATCGGTGATACTACAGATAAGTATGCTCAAGGCTATTTTTCTTATGATAGTAAGAAGTCGGGAGGTATAACAGTATCTCACCTGCGCTTTGGAGACAGCCCTATTCGTTCCCCCTATCTTATTAATGATGCAAATTTTGTGGCATGCCACGTACCTGCATATCTTGAAAAATATGATATGCTTAAAGGCTTGAAAAAGGGTGGTATATTTTTGTTGAATTCAACATGGGATAAAGAGCAAACCAAAAAGCATATACCTGCACATATGAAAAGATATATGGCAGAGAATGATATTAAGTTTTATATAATTAATGCTACAGAAATAGCTGAAGAAATTGGACTTGGTGGTAGAACCAATACAATTATGCAGAGTGTATTCTTTAAGTTGACGAATGTTATACCTTATAAAGATGCCGTGAAAGAAATGAAAAATGCCATTAAAAAATCATATGGCATGAAGGGTGAAGACATCGTTAATATGAACTATGCTGCCGTTGATGCTGCTGAAAAAGTTGAAAAAATTGACATTCCTGCAGATTGGAAAAAGGCAGAGGATGAAGCTAAAGCTAAAGCTAAGAAAAAAGATGTACCGGCTTTTATAGAAGATATTGTTTTTACTATAAACAGCCAGAAAGGTGATAGCTTACCAGTAAGTGCTTTTTCAAATAGAGAAGATGGTACTTTCCCCCAGGGAACTACCGCATACGAAAAAAGAGGTATTGCTGTTCACGTTCCTGAATGGAAACACGACAACTGTATTCAATGTAACCAATGTGCTTTTGTTTGTCCACACGCAGTAATCAGGCCTTTCTTACTGGATGAGAAAGAGATGAAGAATAAGCCTGAAGCAATTACTGTTGTTGATGCAAAAGGAAAATCTTTAGCTGGTCTTAAATATAGAATACAAGTAAGTCCGCTTGATTGCACCGGATGTGGAAATTGTATTGATGTTTGTCCGGCACCTGAAAAAGCCCTGGTTTTTGATTCACTTGAAAGCCAGCTTAAAGAAGATGAAAATTGGGACTGGGTTACAAAAAATGTTACTTATAAAGATACATATCTTAATAAATATCAGTCTGTTAAAAACAGCCAGTTTGCACAGCCTCTGTTTGAGTTTAGTGGTGCATGTGCAGGTTGTGGTGAAACTCCTTATGTTAAGTTGATAACTCAATTGTATGGTGATAGAATGATGATTGCAAATGCTACCGGTTGTTCTTCAATCTATGGAGGTTCAGCTCCCGCTACACCATATACAATTAATCAAAATGGCGAAGGCCCCGCATGGGCAAATTCATTGTTTGAAGATAACGCTGAGTACGGATTTGGTATGCTTACAGCTGCTAATAAACTCCGTCATAGAATAGAACTTCTTATTAATTCTTCGGATAACGGTTTTAATAAGGATTCAAAAGAAGCTTTAAAAGAATGGCTCGACACTAAAGATGACGGCCCGAAATCAAAAGAAACATCAGCGAAAGTTGTTGCTGCTCTTGAAAAAGATAACAGCCCTGCAGCTAAAGAAATATTAGCTCTGAAACAATATCTTGTTAAGAAATCTGTATGGGTTATTGGTGGTGATGGTTGGGCATATGATATTGGATATGGTGGACTGGATCACGTAATTGCCTCCGGCGATGACATAAATATGCTGGTTCTTGATACTGAGGTATACTCAAATACCGGTGGACAGGCTTCAAAATCAACTCCTATTGGGGCTATTGCTAAATTTGCTGCTGCCGGAAAGAGAATTCGTAAAAAAGATCTTGGTTTAATGGCTATGACTTATGGTTATGTTTACGTAGCACAAGTTGCTATGGGAGCTAATCAAAATCAATTTGTGAAAGCTGTCAGAGAAGCTGAAGCATATCCCGGCCCTTCTGTGGTAATTGCTTATTCTCCGTGTATAGCTCATGGATTGCGCCATGGAATGGGTAAATCTCAACAACAAATCAAAGATGCTGTTGAATCAGGGTACTGGCATTTGTTCAGATATAATCCACTTTTGGAAGCTGAAGGAAAAAATCCATTCCAGCTTGATAGCAAGGAACCGGATTGGTCTAAATTTAAAGATTTTCTAAACTCTGAAGTTAGATTTAACTCTCTGAAAAAAGCTTTCCCTGAAGATGCTGAAGAATTATATAAAGCAGCAGAGGAAAATGCTAAGTGGAGATATAATTCTTATAAAAGGCATGCTGAAATGAAATATGAAAAATAATTAAAGCATATCTTTGAAGAAACTTTACGGGAGGTTGTTATTAATATAGCAACCTCCTTTTTTTTATCTTTTGATTATTTAATGGAACTTAATGGCTGTGCAAATGTTTTAACATCCTTGCCTGTTATTTCTTTATCACAGAGTATAGCCAGACGTTCAACAACATTACGCAACTCCCTGATATTGCCTGTCCAATGGATTTTTTTCAATTCTGCATAGGCGTCTTCCTTTATCTTTTTCTCAGGCATGCCCTGCTCTGAACTTAGTTCTTTCAGAAAGTGGTCTGTTAGTAATGGGATGTCATCAGCTCTTTCATTTAACGAAGGTACCTGTATTAAAATGACACTGAGTCTGTGATATAAATCTTCCCGAAAATTTCCCTGCTCAATCTCTTTTTGAATGTCTTTATTTGTTGCAGCCAGCACTCTCACATTTACAGGAATATCTTTCTCGCCTCCAACTCTTGTGATTTTGTTTTCTTGTAAAACTCTTAATACTTTGGCCTGCGCAGCAAGGCTCATATCACCAATTTCATCCAGGAATATTGTTCCGCCATTTGCAAGTTCGAAGTTTCCCTTTTTTTGTTTTATTGCAGATGTAAATGAGCCTTTCTCATGGCCGAATAGTTCACTTTCAATAAGCTCTGAAGGTATTGCAGCACAATTGACCTCTATGAACGGCCCTTCAGCCCTGTTGCTTAGCAAATGTATCCATCGTGCAACCAGTTCTTTTCCGGTACCGTTCTCTCCGGTAATAAAAACACGGGCATCTGTTGGGGCCACCTTGTCTATCAATGTCTTTACCCTCTTTATTGGAGTTGATTCTCCAATCATTTCAAATGTTTTATTTACTTTTCTTTTTAATACTTTTGCCTCACTTACAAGTTGGGTTTTGTCCATCGCATTTCTTATGGTAATCAATAGCCTGTTTAAGTCTAGCGGCTTTGCAATAAAATCAAATGCGCCTTTTTTTATTGCCTCTACAGCAGTGTCAATTGTTCCATGTCCGCTAATCATTACTAAAGTGGAGTCAGGAGCCTTTTCCTGAAGTTTTTCCAATACTTCTATGCCATCCATTTTGGGCATTTTTATATCACATAATACGACATCATAATTTTTTTTAGTTGCCAGTTTTACACCTTCATCTCCATCTTCAGCAAGATCAACTTCAAATTTCTCATATTCTAATATGTCTTTCAGTGTATTGCGAATGCTTCTTTCATCATCTATAACAAGAATTTTGGCCATGTTTATTTTTTTATGGAATTTAAAATTGTCTATAATTTTTGATTATAAAGATACAATCTTTTATTCTCATAACTTAAAAATCAATTTAACTAAAATTGGGTAAAACACTTATTTAAATAATTGATATTTTTTGATAATTTTGTTTAATGGATGTTATTTGTTATAAAATCTAAAAAAAACATTAAATTATAATTGATTTAATATTCATTAAGAAATAGAAAGACATAATCTTATTTTTAGTATTGTTTTTCTTTAAACATTTTTGTAAAAAGATTAAAAATATTTATTTTTTTAGATAACTTTGTTTGGTGTTGACAATCAGAATAGTAACACTAATTAACTACAAAACATGAAAACACTTTTACCCAAATTAGCTGGTGTGATATTATTATTGGCCAGTGTAGCATTCTTGCCAGGTATTGTTTTGGCTCAGGGAGTTGTTGTTACTGAAGAGACCGGTGTAGTCTCTGATCCCCATGAATCATCTGTTTTTGAGATCCGCTCAACGGACAAAGGTCTACTTATACCAAGTATGACAAGTGTTCAAAGAGAGGGTATAGTGAACCCTGCTAATGGTTTATTAGTATTTGATATTGATGAAAGCCAGTTTTTTTATTATGATACTTCTGCAAATGGGGGCTTGGGAAGCTGGGTGAAAGCTGTTGGTCCGCAAGGTCCGGAAGGTTACCTTGAACCCGGTACAGCAGAAGGTAATACTCCATATTGGGATGGCACTCAATGGGTTTTGTCGAGTAATAACTTATTTCATGATGGGACAAATGTGGGCATAGGGTCTATTATCCCGGAATCTAAACTGCATATTCAAGGTTCAGGTACTTTACCTTTTCAGACTTTGTCAAATATTGAAGATCAAAGTTCTTCATTATCTTTTACAACACCTTTTAGAAACTGGAGAATTGGACAGAACAGGCCTCCTGACATGAGTACTCTTACAGATGCTTTTTATATCTACGACACTGATGCCAATTCAACAAGGTTTATCATTAATACCATAGGTAATGTGGGACTTAATACCTCACCAACACAGAGATTAGATGTTAATGGTAATTTGAGATTAAGAGGCCATTTTGTTGATATAAATAATTCTACAGGTTCAGATGGACAGGTGTTATTGCGTACAAGTACAGGCCCCGCCTGGAATGATTATTCTGCCGGTGTTGGTGGAAGTGGCAGCGGTACTGCCGGGAAAATTGCCTATTGGGAGAATACTACTGATATAGCTCCATTGCCTTTTATGAATTATACAGGCCAGTTTGTTGAAGTAACCAGTAAGGATGTCGCTAATGATGATGATCCTATTTTTGAAGTTAGAAATAAGGATGGATTGATTGTGCTTGGGGTTTACCAAACCGGTGTGAGAATATATGTAGAAGACAGTATTGGGAAAACTGCCCGTGGTGGTTTTGCAGTCGGTGGTTTTACAACTCAAAAAGATAAAGCCGGAAAAGAGTATTTTAGAGTTACTCCGGATAGCACAAGAGTTTATGTTAATGAAAGCTCGCAAAAAACAGCCAGGGGTGGTTTTGCTGTGGGTGGTTTTACTACAAATAAGAATATTCCCGCAAACTTCATGCATCTTACTCCTGAAAATTATTTTATAGGCCACCAAAGTGGAGAGTTTATTACCACAGGAACGAAGAATACTTTTTTTGGATATAATAGTGGTACGAATATTTCCAGTGGTACTGCAAACATCTTTATAGGTCAAGAAAGTGGCTTCTCAAATACAGAGGGAATAAGAAACATTTTCATAGGTTACAGGGCCGGTAAGCAAAATATTGGTGTCGCCTCGGAAATGACTATAGGGCACGACAATATCTATTTGGGTACAAATGCAGGAAGAGATAACCCCGCCGGTGAACACAATACATTGGTTGGTAGTTATAGTGGCTACACTAGTCTGGGTACGAAAAATACTTTTTTTGGAGCTTTTTCGGGTATGGAAACTGCAGGAAAGCATAATGTTTTTATTGGTGTTGATGCTGGAAGGTATCAGGTTGGCGGCGATGATAATGTTTTTGTTGGGACTATTGCTGGAGTTAGAAATAGCGGTGAAAGAAACACCTATATTGGATATGGTGCAGGTGCCAGCAGTGCCGATGTGACCGGTAGTGGTAATGTTTTTATAGGTAATCATGCCGGGATGAATGTTGCTGAATCTGACAAACTTTATATCGCAAATGCTTCAGGTACTCCACTTATATACGGCGATTTTGCAAATGGTAGAATAGGACTTGGAACAACAGCTCCCGGACAAAAACTCACCATTGCCGGAAATATTAGAATGCAGGGTGGAAACAGATGGCTTTATTTCCAAGGTGGCGATGGAGTAATTCATGTTGAAGATGAAACTAAAGGATTGTGGTTTTATACCGGAAATGCATATAGAATGGTGCTGAAAAATACCGGATTCATTGGGATTAACACTTCCAACCCTGCAAATAGTTTGCATGTTAATCATCCTGTTGGGACATCAAACGGTTTATCTGTATCTGCTGAAGGACATGCACACAGATGGCATTTTTACAATTATTCAACCGGTAATTTTGGTTTGTTTTATAATAACAATTATAGGGGGGCTTTTAATTATGAAACAGGAGTTTATTCAGCTATTAGCGACAAAAGGCTTAAAACTAACATTGCATCGGTAGGTTCGGTTTTGGATAAAGTATTGTTGTTGGATGTAACTGAATATAACTTTATTGATCAAAGCAGTAAAAAGAAATATATTGGCCTTATTGCACAAGATGTTGAGAATATCTTTCCGCAAATAGTGAACCATACTGAAGCTAATGAGGAAAATGAGGATGCCGATATATATACTTTAGATTATTCTACTGTTGGTGTTATAGCAATTAAAGCAATACAGGAACAGCATGATATCATTAAAAAGCAAGAAAGTGAAATTGAAGAATTGCGCAATGAAACAAATATCTTAAATCAAAAGCTTGATATGATCATGCAGGAGATTAAAGAAATTAAAGAAAATAAATAAAAGCATTTGTTATGAAAAAACTTTTTATTACAATATCAATATTTCTGATAATTGGAGGATTTTCTGCTGTTGCTCAAAAAGTGATTGTGAAAGGTGCTTCTGTTCATATGTCGGGAAATATTCAAATGAAAATTAGTCAAATGGATCTGGAGTTTGCTGATTATAATGGCATTTCCGGAAACCTTTATTCAAATGCTAAATTATTTCTTGATGGCGATCTGTTTGTAAACTCCTCAAGCAATCCCTTTTTTAATTTGAGTGGACAAAACGGAACATTTTCCTTTTATGGAAATAGCGACTCTTATATTAATGGTAGTATTGCTGCCGAATTGCAAAACTTATCTGTTGATAAAACCTCTGGAGACCTTTATTTAATGACACCTGTATTGATTAGTGGGGTTTTAAGCTTAAATAATGGAATTATTTTTACTGACAATATTAATGTTTTATCAATGGATTTGTTTTCTTCTGTTGAAGGTAATAATGG